>SYAN01000062.1 GCA_005787575.1 Actinomycetota bacterium
ATCTATTCCATCGAGAGTATGTCTGCCTGCCTCAAGGTCGAGGTGACTCTTTGGATCGTAGATGGCGCGATTAGTGCAGATCTCTACGCCACCGAGAGCATCGACGATTCGCACGAATCCCGTGAAATCAACTTCGATGTAATGATCGATGCGAAGGTCTGACATAGATTCGAGGGTCTGAATCAATAGCGGTGCACCGCCCCAAGCGAATGCTGAGTTGATCTTTGAGTGAGTCTCACTATGGACTTTGCCCTGGCCATCGGTCCAACGAGGAATTAAGGCATAACTATCTCTAGGGATTGAGACGATCGATGCTCGATCTCGATTCTTCGAGATATGGACAAGCAAGATCGTGTCAGAGCGCTTTCCTGCAGCGACCTTGGTGCTACCAGTCCGAAGTCTGCGCTGCTCCGCTCGCGTGAGGCCCTCTCTAGAGTCTGAACCAACAATCAGGTAGTTGACTGCACTAGTTGGCTTGCTTGGCCGATCATCGAGATTTGCAAAGGCGTCAGTTCGCTTGATGGAGTTGGTGACCGCGCCAAGACCAATCCAAGAGATAGCAGATAGTGCGACGATGGCGATTGAGAGCCTCGTGAAAAAACGAATCGCACGCGGTGATTTCACAGGGTCAGCCTAATCGTGGCTTGCGCGGTGATTCGCTAAGTTTGAGAGCATGAACTCGGTCACCTATCCCGGAGTCTCCGTGATCATGCCGGTACTCAACGAGTTCAATCATCTTCAGGCGGCGGTCCGTGCTGCTCTGGCACAAGATTATCCAGGCGAGATTGAGTTGATTGTGGCAGTAGGACCTTCGAAAGACGGCACAGAAGAATTAGTGCATCAAATAGCCCTGGCTGAGAGAAGAGTGAAGTCCATAGTAAACCCATCGGGCCGCACTGCGACTGCTCTCAATCTTGCAGTCGATAATTCTCATTTCGATTACATTGTAAGAATTGATGGACATAGTGAGATCGAACCAAGTTACATCTCTCGCGCAGTCGCAATCTTGCGCGAACGAGAGAGAGATGGCGTGGTAAATGTGGGCGGATTGATGGCGGCGGAGGGGACGACTTTCTTTGAAAGGACTGTCGCTAGAGCCATGCGATCACCACTTGGTGTGGGTAGTTCACGCTTTCATGTTGGCGGTGAAGCAGGAGAGAGTGACACCGTCTATCTTGGCGTGTTCAAAAAATCTGCCCTCGTTGCGATCGGTGGGTTTGATCAACGTTTCACTCGGGCCCAAGACTGGGAACTCAACCATCGACTTCGATTGAATGGTGGAAAAGTCTGGTTCGATCCCACTCTGAAGGTGACCTATCGCCCTCGAAGCAATTTTCGTTCGCTGGCTAAGCAGTACTTTGAATATGGACGTTGGCGGCGAGTGGTCTCAAGACAACACCTTGGCACCGTCAACTTCCGATACCTTGCCGCACCCTTCGCGGTTGCAGTCAATTCGCTTTCTTTGGTACTTGGATTAACTAATTCTTTTGTTTTCTTTGCACCGGTAGCTCTTTATCTTGCTTTGATGATTTTGGGTGGGATGGTTATCGGAAAGAGTTGGGGTGAGAGATTTCTCTTGCCTATGGTGATGGCGACGATGCATCATTCCTGGGGATTTGGATTTCTCACCTCGCCGAAGCGCTTGTTGCTTCAAGGTCGAATGAAGTCGAACGGGTAATCTTCGCAAGTGAGCTTTTCCCAGCAACACGTTAAACGTGCGCCAATTGCGGTCTATCAGCCCTTCCAACACGGTTTGCCCTCACTGAAGGAATATCTCTCATCGCTCTGGAACCGTCGCCATTTCATCTTTGAATATGCCAGAGCAGATCTACATCAGAAACAATACGGGACAGTGCTGGGGCAACTCTGGTTGATTGTGACTCCATTGATACTCGCTGGGATCTATTACCTGCTTCTCATAATCATCGGAGTCAAGGGTGGTGCTACGCGATTTGGCCATCTAACCGGAACTCTCTTTCTCTTTTATCTTGTCACCAACTCAATAACCTCAGGGGCAAAGTCAGTAACCTCAGGATCTAAATTGGTTCTTAACTCAGCCTTTCCAAGGTTGGTACTTCCTATCGCCGAGACATTGATTGCGCTGATGCGATTTCTGCCAACAATGATCGTCTTACTTGGTATCCACATTGCTCTCGGTCTTCCCTTTACCACTCACATGTTCTGGGCGCCGGTGATCCTTGCCCTCGTACTCGGTTTTGCTTTGAGTTGTGCCATCATCGCTGCCACAGTCAATGTCTACTTTCGTGATGCACAGAATCTCCTTCCCTATCTCTCACGAACGTTGCTTTATCTCTCTCCGGTCCTCTACACCAGCGAGATGTTGGATGAGCGTCTGAATTTCTTGACTGTGATCAACCCACTCTTCCCGCTTTTAGATAGTTGGTCGGCAATAATGATTGAAGGTAGAGCGCCAGAAACCAGCGATTTAATTCTTGGCCTTGGCTGGACCCTCGCGCTCTTCGCACTTGGTAGCTACATCTTCCTTACTCGGGAGCGTGAGTTCGCTGTCCGCATCTGATAAGACTCTAGTTCGAGAGAGTGCAGTCTCGATTAGGTCACTTGGTCTGGTCTACAAGACAACCCTTGATCGTCGTCCTACGCTTCGAAACCGACTTGGCCGTCTCGCACGACGAAAGCGCCAGACGCGAATTGTTCATGCCGTCCGGGATCTCACGTTAGATATTCCCTACGGGCAGGTGACAGGAATCATTGGTAGCAATGGCGCTGGTAAATCAACGTTGATGCGGGTGATCGCAGGGATATTGCCTCCTACAACTGGAAAAGTCGAAGTCTTTGGAAAAGTTTCGACACTTCTATCTCTTGGAGTTGGATTCAACAACAAACTCACTGGCAGAGAGAACGTCTATCTTGGCGGACTTGCTGCTGGGATGAGTCGCGATCAAATTGATGAGAAGTTCGATTCCATAGTTGAGTTCTCTGGGTTAGAAGAAGTGATTGATGCTCCGATGCGCACCTACTCCTCGGGAATGCAGTCACGCCTTGCCTTCTCAGTTGCTGCGTCACTGGATCCTGACATTTTCATTATTGATGAAGCGTTAAGTACCGGAGATGCTCGATTCAAGGTGAAATCCATCGAGAGAATTCGCCAAATGAAAAGTGATGATCGAGCTCTCATTGTGGTCTCGCATGCACTCAAAGTATTGCGAGAGATCTGTGATGAAGTTATCTGGATGGATAAGGGGAGATTGGTCAAGCGAGGCGAACCACTCGAAGTAATAAAGGCATACCGGAGTTTCTTGGAAGTTGGAAGCAGTCCTGAGACCGATGAGGATTTCTAATCGTTCAATTTCGATCCTTTCTGTAACGCTTTTCATCTCGATACTTTCACCACTTCAAGCAGATGCCACCGCTCCCAGCAAATTCGTCTTCACGGGTGCAGGTTTCGGTCATGGTGTGGGGATGAGTCAGTATGGAGCCAGAGGTATGGCTATGGAGAGCGCGACATCAGCAGCGATTTTGAACCATTTCTACCCTGGCACTTCATTACTTCCTGGCGAGGATACGCAACTCATTCGAGTCAATGTCGGCCACAAGCAACGAGATGCCTCTCTCACCATCAAGTCCGAGAGTGGGACTGTCACGTTAGTTCGTGGTCGATACCTTATTGATCGCCCCGTACCGGAGAGCGCTGTTGTTGGAAGTTATAGCGGCGATATCACCATCTCGATGACCAGCTCTGCTGGAAAGATAGAGATTACGCGTTCATCCAAACTGGCGAAATTCACAAGCCTTGAACCTGATAATGATTGGACTATTCGCTGGGAAAGCGAGACGGTCGTAACGCTTCGAACTTCGGCCCGAAATTATCTTCTCAAATACGG
>SYAN01000063.1 GCA_005787575.1 Actinomycetota bacterium
CTCGCGGATCTAGCGCCACGAGATGTGGTCGCAAAAGAAATCGAACGTCAGATGCGCGATCGCAACCTCAGCAATGTTTGGCTTGACGCTCGTCCTATTGAGAATTTTGCCAAGCGGTTTCCGACCATCCATCATTCGTGCAAAACGTATGGAATTGATCCAAGCAAAGAGTTGATTCCGGTTGCTCCTGCTGCTCACTATGCCTCGGGTGGAATAAGAGTCGATCTCAATGGGCGAAGCACAGTCCCGGGACTCTATGCATGTGGCGAAACGGCGTGCACTGGCGCACATGGAGCAAATCGCCTCGCCTCAAATTCATTGTTGGAAGGCCTAGTCTTCGGCGCACGTATCGCCTTTGACATCGCACTCTCACTTAAACGGGGAAAGCGAGCGGGGGCGGATAAGCGAGAGCCATATCTGATCGATGCAAGCGCGAGGAAGCTCATTCAAAATACTATGAGTCGAAATGTTGGAGTTGTTAGAAATAGTGCAGGACTAAATCGCGCTGCCGATGACCTCGAAAGAGTTCGCATGACTCAATCTGATGATTCTTACATCGATTCATGGGAGACGAGCAATCTCTATCTCCTAGCTCGAGCAATTGCTTCATCCGCCCTTATTCGCACTGAAAGTCGCGGTTCTCATTGGCGGGAGGATTTCCCGCACCAGGAAGATCGATGGAAGGTTCGAATCGAAGAGCGTTTGACGTCAGGTGTATTAGTCTCGAATGAGGCACCACTTTCAATTGAGGATGGAAGTGAAAGGAGATGGTGATGCTAGAGATAAATGAAGAGATCATCAGACTCGTTGATCAAGCTATCGAGGAAGATCTAGATGGTGGCACCGATGTCACTTCAGTTGCGACCATCCCTAATCTTCTTGAAAGTGAGGCAAAGTTCATCGCTAAGGCAGATGGTGTAATCGCAGGAGTCAGAGTCGCTGAACTTGTGATGAAGCGATGTGGCGTAGGAGAATTTCAGTTTCACCGAAATGATGGCGACATAGTCCGGCACGGCGATCTGATCGCAACTGCATCAGGGGATACGCGATCCATACTGCTTGCAGAGAGAACGGCGCTTAATTTCCTCTGCCACTTGAGTGGAATATCAACCCTGACTGCACGATGGGTCAATGCGGTGGCGGGAACGAAGGCAAAGATTCGAGATACAAGAAAGACAACTCCAGGTCTTCGCACTCTTGAGAAGTATGCCGTGCTCGTCGGGGGAGGCGTCAGTCATCGTTTCTCACTCTCAGATCAAGCTCTCATCAAAGACAATCACATCGCAGCGAGCGGTTCGCTAACTGGCGCCTTCCTTGCTTTGCGAAAAGAGTTTCCTGATATCGAAGTAGAGGTAGAGGTAGATAACCTAGAACAACTACGAGAAGCTCTCGGATGTGGCGTGGCCACGATCATGTTGGACAACATGGATATTGAAATGACTAAGCAGGCTGTAGAGATAACAGCAGGTCGAGCGAGGTTGGAGTCCTCGGGCGGACTCTCGCTCGAGAGCGCTCTTGCATATGCAAAAACGGGGGTCGATTTCCTTGCTGTTGGAGCGCTGACTCACTCGGCACCGGCACTAGATATCTCTCTAGATATTTCCAATCACAAGTCCTCGTTGAAAGGATCAAAGTAGCGATGCTTCTCACAATTGACATTGGAAACACAAATACTGTCCTTGGTGTATTTGAAGGTGACAACCTTATTCAGTCGTGGCGAGTTAAGACTGATGCGCGAAATACTTCAGATGAGTTAGTGCTTCAATATCGCGCTCTCGTGGCGGATTATGAGATTGATGGCCTTGCAGTAAGTTCAACAGTCCCCGCTTCACTTCGAGAAGTAAGAGTGATGATCTCTCGCTACTTCAGAGATGTGAAGACAGTGATTGTCGAACCTGGCGTGAAGACCGGCGTCCCACTTCTTGTAGATAATCCCAAGGAGATAGGTGCGGATCGAATTGTGAATTCCCTTGCTGCTCACACGCTCTACCCCAACGGACCATCCATAGTCGTTGATTTTGGAACATCGACCAACCTGGACGTGGTTTCACCAAAAGGTGAGTTCCTTGGAGGTGCGCTCGCTCCCGGAATAGAGATTTCCATCGATGCACTCGCCCAGCGAGCTGCACAGTTACGTAAAGTTGAATTGACCAAGCCAAAGTCGGTAATCGGTAAGAACACCGTAGAAGCCTTGCAATCCGGTGCGATATATGGCTTCGCAGGTCAGGTCGATGGACTTGTGGATCGAATCACAGATGAGTTGACCAAGTTATATCCAGATTCTGTAGAGATTTCAGTGATTGCAACTGGTGGATTAGCGCCGTTGGTCCTTGGCATCAGCGAGACGATCGAATTCCACGAACCCGATCTCACGCTAATCGGCTTGCGTCTCCTACACGAAAGGAACTAGCCGATAGAGTTGGCGCATCATGAATGATCGCACTGAAGACGTTGACGACCTGCCAGAGCAGCTTCGAATCCGTAGGGAAAAGCGAGAGAGCCTCTTTGCACGAGGAATAGAGCCTTATCCAGTTTCTGTACCTCGAACTTCAACACTCAAGGAATTGAGAGAACGTCACTCAGGTCTAGCCATAGATGTCGCAACTGGAATCACAGAGAGCGTCACCGGTCGAGTCATCTTCAAACGTGACACGGGAAAACTCTGCTTCGCCACACTTCGCGAAGGTGATGGAACCGAACTTCAAGCGATGTTCTCACTCGACAAAGTAGGTGAGGCCCTACTTGAATCATGGAAAGGTGATGTAGATCTTGGCGACTTGGTCTCCGTCACGGGAGAAGTAATCACCTCAAAGCGCGGTGAACTCTCTATCTTGGCATCAGATTTTTCAATCGCTGCCAAGACTCTCAGACCGCTACCGGTTGAACATAAGCCTCTCTCTGAAGAGACCCGGGTTCGCCTTCGATATGTAGACCTGATCGTCAGGCCCGAAGCTCGCGAAATGGCTCGGACCAGACCCGCGGTGATGCGCTCACTGCGTGAGTCTTTTCACTCCAGAGGATTTATCGAAGTTGAGACACCGATGCTTCAAGTGATGCACGGTGGTGCAACGGCTCGGCCGTTCAAGACAAAGAGCAATGCCTATGACATCGACCTCTTCCTGCGAATCGCACCCGAGCTATTCCTGAAGCGATGTGTGGTCGGCGGAATCGAGAAAGTCTTTGAGATCAATAGGAACTTTAGGAATGAGGGTGCTGACTCGAGCCACTCACCTGAGTTTGCGATGATTGAGACTTACTGGTCATATGCCGATTGGGATGCGATGGCAACGCTCACCCGCGAGTTGGTGCAGGAGAGCGCTAAGGCAATATCGGGTTCACATGTGGTTCGACATTTTGATGGGCGCGAGAGTGACCTCGGTGGTCATTGGCCAGAGCGAGACTTTTATCAAGTTATTAGCGAAGGTCTCGGGCAGGAAGTAAGTCCAGAGACTTCTTTTAAAGACCTTCAATCATTCGCGGAAAAACTGGGCATAAAGATTGATCCAAAGTGGATTCACGGAAAGCTTGCAGAAGAGATATTCGAAGTAGTTGCTGGGGAGATGTTGAAAGGCCCGATATTTATCAAGGGTTACCCAGTTGATACCTCACCATTAGTTCGAGGACACCGAGATCGATCGGGTATTGCGGAGAAATGGGATCTCTACATCGATGGATTTGAACTCGCGACGGGATACTCCGAACTCGTCGATCCAGTGATTCAACGAGAGCGTTTAGTGGAGCAAGCAAAACTTGCGGCAAAAGGTGATCTAGAGGCGATGCAAGTCGATGAGGATTTTCTTCGGGCTATGGAATTTGGAATGCCACCGATGGGCGGTATGGGAATGGGAGTCGATCGACTTCTTATGGCGCTTACCGGTCTTGGTATTCGAGAGACCATTCTCTTCCCCCTTGTGAAGCTCGAGGATTAATCGTGATGGATGGAATCAGGGTGCGTCCTGCTCAGACTAAGGACGTCAGAGCGATTCGAGAATTGATAGATCTCTACTCACTTCAGCGAAGACTTTTGGAGAAAGAAACTGTGACGCTTTATGAGAGCGTTCAGGAGTTCACCGTCGCAGAACGTGAGGGCAAGGTAATTGGATGTGGCGCTCTTCATGTGATGTGGGAGGATCTTGCTGAGGTTAGAACTCTCGCAGTCTTTGAGGAGTATCGCGGTAAAGGTATAGGCGCGATGATGCTTCAAGAGATTTTTAATCGCGCTCATGCACTTGGTGTGAAGCGAATTTTCTGTCTCACATTTGAAACCGACTTCTTTTCTCGTCATGGGTTCAACGAGATCGAAGGCGCGCCAGTTGAACAAGATGTTTACGCTCAACTTTTGCTTTCCTATGATCAAGGTGTCGCTGAATTCCTCGATTTGGAGAGTGTCAAGCCCAATACTCTGGGAAATACCAGAATGCTCAAGGTTCTCTAACCCCACAATATTTTGGGTCTTTTCGGGCATAACCTGGCCATATCTGGGGTTGAAGAAATCACCGCTGGCGAAATCAGGCTCCTTGGCTAGGCTTGGGGAGAGCTGAAAAAGGAGATTACTGATGTTTGAGCGCTTTACAGATCGAGCCCGTCGCGTGGTCGTCTTGGCCCAAGAAGAGGCTCGTATGCTCAACCACAATTACATCGGTACCGAACACATCCTCCTCGGTCTCATCAAAGAGGGCGAAGGTGTCGCAGCAAAGGGCCTTGAGGCTCTCGGGATTTCACTCGATGGAGTGCGAACCCAAGTTGAAGAGATCATCGGGCAAGGTCAACAGGCGCCATCAGGACATATCCCCTTCACTCCTCGAGCAAAGAAAGTTCTCGAGCTTTCACTTCGTGAAGCGCTCCAACTCGGACATAACTACATTGGAACTGAACACATTCTTCTTGGCTTGATCCGTGAAGGCGATGGCGTAGCGGCACAAGTTCTCGTGAAACTTGGTGCAGACCTCAATCGCGTAAGACAACAAGTGATTCAACTTCTCTCGGGTTACCAAGGGAAAGAAGCAGTCACCTCTGGCGGTCCTGCGGAAGGAACCCCATCTACTTCTCTAGTTCTAGATCAGTTCGGTAGAAACCTCACTCAAGCAGCGCGTGAGACGAAGCTTGATCCTGTTATTGGTCGTGAGAAAGAGATAGAGCGAGTCATGCAAATACTCTCTCGTCGAACCAAGAACAATCCGGTTTTGATCGGTGAGCCTGGTGTTGGAAAGACGGCAGTCGTCGAAGGACTTGCACAGGCAATCGTCAAAGGCGATGTGCCGGAGACTTTGAAAGGCAAGCAGCTCTACTCACTTGATTTGGGAGCGCTTGTAGCCGGCTCTCGCTATCGTGGCGATTTCGAAGAGCGGTTGAAGAAGGTTTTGAAGGAGATTCGCACTCGTGGCGACATCATCCTTTTCATTGATGAGATCCATACTCTCGTTGGCGCTGGCGCTGCTGAAGGCGCGATTGATGCCGCAAGCATCTTGAAGCCAATGCTTGCTCGAGGGGAACTCCAGACCATCGGTGCGACAACTCTTGATGAGTATCGAAAGCATCTTGAGAAAGACGCAGCACTTGAGCGTCGATTCCAACCAATCCAAGTAGCAGAGCCTTCAGTCGCTCACACGATTGAGATTCTAAAGGGCCTTCGTGATCGCTATGAGAATCACCATAAGGTCACAATCTCTGATTCTGCGCTTGTATCTGCTGCGACTCTTGCAGATCGCTACATCTCTGATCGTTTCCTTCCAGACAAGGCGATTGATTTGATCGATGAGGCTGGTTCGAGACTTCGGATTCGAAGGATGACTCAACCACCCGAGATCCGTGCATTCGATGACAAGATCGCAGAAGTTCGCAAAGAGAAGGAATCTGCGATTGATGCCCAAGACTTCGAGAAAGCCGCTTCGCTTCGAGACAACGAAAAGACCTTGATGCAGGAGAAGATCGAGAAGGAGAAGTCGTGGAAGGCGGGCGACCTTGATGTGGTTGCAGATGTCGATGAAGAATTGATCGCTGAGGTACTCTCCACCGCTACCGGAATCCCAGTCTTCAAGTTGACCGAAGCTGAGACTGCGCGGTTGCTGCGCATGGAAGAAGAACTCCATAGGCGAGTCATCGGACAAGAACAAGCGATACATGCACTTGCCCAGGCAATTCGCCGTACTCGAGCAGGACTCAAGGATCCAAGGCGTCCTGGCGGTTCTTTCATCTTCGCTGGTCCTTCGGGCGTTGGAAAGACCGAACTTTCACGGACTCTCGCATCATTCCTCTTCGGTGATGAAGATGCGTTAATCCAACTTGATATGTCTGAATACTCCGAGAAGCACACGGCATCTCGTCTCTTCGGTGCCCCTCCTGGTTTCGTTGGTTACGACGAAGGTGGGCAGTTGACCGAGAAGGTTCGCCGTCGTCCATTCTCGGTAGTTCTCTTCGATGAGATTGAGAAGGCGCATCCCGATATCTTCAACTCGCTACTTCAGGTTCTTGAAGATGGTCGCCTCACTGATGCACAGGGTCGAGTCGTGGATTTCAAGAACACGATAATCATCATGACCACCAATCTTGGTACCCGTGATATTTCCAAGTCACTTTCACTCGGCTTCATCAATGCCAGTGACTCGGTAGGGAATTACGAGCGGATGAAGGCGAAGGTTCAAGATGAACTCAAGTCTCACTTCCGACCCGAGTTCCTCAACCGTATCGATGACATCATCGTCTTCCATCAGTTGACTGAGGATGAGATCGTTCAGATCGTAGATTTGATGATCGCCAATCTTGAGAATCGACTCAAGGCGAAAGATATGGGCATTGAGTTGACCAGCGCAGCGAAGACAATCCTGGCGAAGCGTGGCTATGACCCAGTATTGGGCGCTCGCCCACTGCGCAGAACGATTCAGCGCGAAATTGAGGATGTCCTCTCAGAGAAGATCCTTTTTGGTGACCTCAAAGCTGGTCAGATTGTCGTCATTGATGTCGAAGGTGAAGAAGGCAGCGAAAGTTTCAAGTTCACTGGCCTCTCCAAGGAAGTGCTTCCGGATACTCCAGAAGACCTCACCGAAGGTTCAGCACAAGCCTGATCTCACTTCGCCAGCGAGTAGCGAGAGTTACTCGAAGTGATGAAGCCTTCCTCGATCAACTCCGCTAGCGCAAGTTCCAGTTGGCTCTTCTCCGGCCAATTGAATTCTTCTTGAAGCAGTGGTCGATCACTCTCACGAAGTTTTTGCAGGACTGCGCCACGACATTGTCGTTTCGTTCCTACCCAAGACTGACTCTTTCTATTTTTCCCAGATGAAGGCCGGCCATTTCTAAGCCAGAGGCATGAAGTTGCAAGGGGACACTGTTCGCATGAAGGGTTCTTGGCAGTGCAAATGAGCGCGCCCAATTCCATTACCGCTGCCGACCAAGTAGGACCAAAGACCGGACGTTCTTCGCGCTCTCTTTTATCTGCACTGAGCTTTGGGTGTTCTTGACCATCAAGGAGCCGAGCGAAGACTCGGCGAATGTTTATATCCATCACATTATGACTTTGTCCGTATGCGAATGTTGCGATTGCCTTAGCGGTGTAATCACCCACTCCAGGAAGCGTCTGCAAAGTTTCGACATCTTGGGGGACTTGATTACTGAATTCTGAAGTGATCACCTTCGCAGACTCCCAAAGCCGAAGGGCACGTCTTGGGTAACCAAGTCTTCCCCACGCCTTAATCACCTCACTTTTATCCGCCTCGGCGAGCGCGCATGGTTCAGGCCATCGCTCGATCCACTCATTCCACTTAGGTAAGACTCGGCTGACCGGGGTTTGTTGCAACATGAATTCACTAACCATCACGCCCCAAGGTGTGGTGGAGCGCCATGGGAGTTCTCGCTTGTTCTGCTCAAACCACTTTGTTACATCATTTAACATCTTTAGGATCCGATTCGAACTCGTCCAATCGCTTGTTCAATCCGACCAACTTCGACGATCTCCATCCCAGCAATCTTCACATCACTTCCTGCTGGCACGAGAGCCTTCTTAAACCCCAAGCGGAAGGCTTCGTTAAGTCGTTGGTTTACTCCCTGAACTCGGCGAATCTCGCCAGCAAGTCCAACCTCACCGAGGGCGATGAGATCTGAAGGTAGAGCAAGACTATGTGCGCCGGAAGCAACAGCAAGCGCCACAGCGAGATCGACTGCAGGTTCTGTGATGCGCATTCCACCAACAGTTGCGACATAGATGTCGCGGCCACTGAGTTTCACTTTGGCGCGCAACTCAAGAACTGCAAGAGTCATTGCCGTTCTTGAGTTCTCTAGTCCGCTTGTAACTCGGCGCGCATTCCCATAATCGACATCTCTATCGTTTCCAACCAGTGCTTGAATCTCAGCGAGTAAGGGTCTTCGCCCTTCGAGTGCAACTGTTACACAAGTTCCTGGAACAGGCTCGGCGTGACGTGTGGTGAAGAGTCCAGTTGGGTCGGGTAGCGCTTCGATACCGCCATCGTTGAGGTCAAAGCAACCAACCTCATCACTTGGTCCGAATCGATTCTTAGTCGCGCGAACGAGTCGTAAACGTGAGTGGCGCTCACCTTCGAACTGCAAGACCACATCCACGATATGTTCTAAGAGGCGAGGTCCTGCGATCGAACCATCTTTCGTCACATGCCCAACAAGTACGAGCGTTATTGAACGCTCCTTGCAAACTCGAATCAGGGCTGCGGCTACTTCTCGAACTTGAGAGACGCTACCTGGCGCACTATCAATCGAATCTGCTCCGATAGTTTGTATGGAATCTATGACAAGCAGAGAGGGATTGACTGAATCTAAGTGGGAGAGAATCGCACCAAGGTCATTCTCAGCAGCAAGCATCAAGTTTGGTGATAGAGCTTTTAATCGTTCGGCACGGAGACGAACCTGAGATGCTGATTCCTCGCCACTTATGTAGAGAGCCTTAGCGTTATGCATGGCAGCGACAGTGAGAAGAAGAGTTGATTTTCCGACTCCAGGTTCTCCGGCTAAGAGAATCGCTGCTCCTGGCACCAATCCACCACCGAGCACTCGATCAAGTTCTGAGATTCCACTTGTCCTTGAGGTCGCGGCTTCAAGCTCAACATCCTTGATGGGTACTGCAGGAGAAGTCACTGATGATGGTTGGAGGGAGGCCCGCTTCGGAGCCGCACTCTCAATTAGGGTTCCCCAAGCCTGACATTCACCGCAACGCCCCACCCATTTTGCGCTGTTCCAACCGCATTCACTGCAGCGATATGGGTCTTTTGCGCTTTTGGATTTTGCGTTCGCCATGGCTATCCCTTGGCGGCGAGTGTTGCTGGATGCACTGGGATTAAGGGCAAGAGCTTCTTCTTTGCAGTGGACCTGAGCTTCATTCGCTTATCGCAATGAGCGCTAAGGATGCGATAACAGTCAACGCCAATGAGTTGTATTAGCTCTTTTGCATGTGTCAGGTAAACCGGATTCTCTGCACTATGCGCCTCAGTATTGCTGGTGCAGTACCAGTCAAAGTCGGCGCCACCTTCACCCCATGCCATTCGCTCATACTCTCCTATGACGGTGACACTCACCTGCTCATCGCCGATAAGGCGCTCTTCAAAGGTACGAAGGATGGGCAGTTGCCAACATGCATCGGGCTTAGTCTCGTAGAACTCACTACCTTCACGCAGTGAGAGAAGATGGAGCGCGCAACCCATTCCACCTTCAAATCCTTTGCGATTGAGGAAGATGCAAGAGTCCTCGACTCTTCGAGTCTTGCGTTCTCCATCGAGACCGACCTCGCTAATGGAAAGTTTGCTGCGACCTTTTGCACTGGAGTGGAACTGCCAGATATCGGGTGTAAGACGAGCTGCTGCTTTCTTCACTCGCTTTTCGTCATCACTCGATGAGTAATAGGCGCCATCGCTGCAACATCCAGCATTGGGCTTGTCGGCTTCGATTCCCTTGCATCCACTTCCATAGATGCAGTTCCATGAGGAGGTAAGCCAGGTGATGTCACATCGAATCAATTGCTTTGAATTGTTAGGGTCTTCGAATTCAAGCCATTCACGGGGGAATTTCGCAGAAATCTCAGGCATAGTCGTAGAGCCTAAAGGATAGGCTCGACCCATGAATACCAAGTTCACCCGCGATGAAGTGAGAAAAGTCGCGGTCGTTGGCGCTGGCGTGATGGGCGAGGCCATCATCTCTACCTTGATCAACTCAAAGTATCGCAAAGATGCGATTTCCTTTGTTGAGAAGCGAGATGATCGAGCTCAAGAGGTCGCAGCGAAGTATGGGATATCTCGAGCAAGTCTTGCTGAGGCTGCAACATCGGATCTGATTTTCCTTGTAACAAAGCCACAAGATTTAGAGTCCGCAGTCGAGCAACTCGCAAGCGGAATCAAATCTTCATCGCTACTGGTATCACTTGCTGCTGGCAAAAAGACCTCGGCAATCGAGAAGCTGTTGCAGGGTGATAACCCAGTGATTCGGGTGATGCCAAATACTCCGCTTCTACTTGGTGCAGGGATATCAGCAATCTCACCAGGAAAGTACGCAAGGCAGGAGCATCTCCTGGTTGTAACTGAGCTTTTTCAATCCGCCGGCTCGACGATACTTATTGATGAGGCGCTACAGGATGCAGTGACGGCTACAAGTGGGTCTGGCCCTGCCTACTTCTTTCTCTTCATTGAGTTGATGATTGATGGTGGTAAGCAACTTGGACTTAGTGAAGCAGATGCCACATCGCTGGCTATCTCCACTATCAAAGGCGCAGCGGCGATGCTCGAAAAGTCAGGAAAGTCCCCAGCAACTCTTCGCGAGAATGTGACGAGCCCAAAAGGTACGACTGCAGCTGCGCTCTCTGTCTTTGACGAATCTGATCTACGAGCAATCGTCGCAAGGGCCATGAAGGCGGCTCATGATAGGTCGGTCGAGCTGGGATGAGGGAGAGACTCCTTCTTTCTAGGATCTCAATCCTCCTGCTCTCATCACTTCTCTTTGGATCTTCCATTGGTGATGCAACTGCTGCCTTAACGATAAAGAAATTGGAGCCACTAGCTGAGATTGGTGCTGGCTATCAATCTCTTGCGCTCACCTCGACTCATTTCGCACTGGTAGGTGAGGGTATTGAAATCCGTGATCGTTTGAGTGGAGTCAGTGTTGTAGTCCAAGAGAGTTCAACCAACACCTTCTTCACCGATGTGACCACTTCATCCGAGTCATTCATCGCGGTGGGGATCTCTGAAAGTTCAGTAGTCACTGCACGAGATCAAGTCGAAGGAGCAATCAATCCAGATTCGGTGACTGTCACGAGTGAGGATAAAAGCCGGGTTGGTCTCACTCGGCTAGTCATTGTTGAGTTCACATCTTCGGGAGATATCACTAGAAGCAGCTTCTTCGATAATGAAAAGCCGCTCCTGCCCCGTTCCATCCATCTCTTCGGTGATCAGATCGTCATTGTCGGAGAGATGGCAACTGACCGTGGCATTCAAGGATTCATGGCGTCGCGAAACATCAATGGTGGTGACTTTCGACTAAGTAAGTTCGGTGAGGCAAGCACATCCATATTCTCGGCAGCAAACTCTCGAACCCTTTATGGATCTAGTGAGGAGAGCTTGGCGGGCAGTAAGCGACAAGGTGTACGTGATGGAGTAATCATCTACACCGATAAGACTGGAAAATCTTTGAAGGTAGTCCGGAGCTACGCAACTGGTGCAAAACGAGAATGGAGTGATGTGAGCCCTGATCATCTTGCTGTTGGGACTCTCACTAAGGGCAACTTGAGTGAAGTTGCGATCACCGATTTCGATAGTCAAGGAAAGCCAGAATGGAGCACACGCATTCCTGGCCAGATGGCTCTTGTTGAAGGTCGAGTTGTTGGTGTTATCACGAAAGCTCGAATCAAGGCATTGCCTGGATTTGTCGCGAAGTCAAACCATGCGCTATTCCTTAGATTCGACAAGAAAGGCACCATCAAGAGCGCTTCTTCTATCTCAGCGACTTCAATCATCGATATCTTCCAAGACCACGCCTTAGTAAAAGTGAAGACGGGCGCTACTGAGTTGATATCTTTCTCGTAGTGTCACGCTTAGAAAAGCGAGTCATCTTTGAAATCTAGAAGCGATTTTCGATCCGAAGGGATGTGATCATGGGTTCAGTAGTCAAGAAGCGCCGCAAGCGCATGGCAAAGAAGAAACATAAGAAGTTGCTCAAGAAGACCCGTATCCAACGCCGCAACAAGAAGTAATCGGTAGCTCTAGCGGGAAGGTTGAGCGAAAAGCGTCAACTTTCCCGCAATACCGATCGCTACAAATCTTTCTCGTCCAAGCTTTAGCCAAACCGCAGTTTGTTTCGGTGAGACTTCTTTATCAACAATCAAAGATACGGCCTGACTTTGCTTGCTCATAGCGCAGACTCTTCCTTCACATCCAAAGAGTGCACCAGTGAAGTCTTCAGCAAGCGGACCGCTGAGTGAACCGTGATCCTCGGCAAATCCTGCAACAGGAGCATCGACATCACTGATCAGGCGTGACTTGATTCGATCAGGTTTAGGTCGGGTCATCGGCGTTGATGAGAGCCAGGATCCAAAGACTTGTTTCGAAGTACTACTCATCGAGATGTCATATCCAGGCACTGCCACCAACTCACCAGTTGTCTCAAGATTCTTGTAGCTCCAGTCCTCGGGATAGATGCTCGACCTCGTAGCCATCCTTACTTCACCTTGTGTGGCATCACGATTTTGATCAACTACCAAAATCGAGTCATATAAGAGATATACCGTCTCACCGAGGGTCAATGCTCGTAATCTGAAGCCAACATCACCAATAGTGCGACCACCAGTCTTCTTGTCACCATCGACAATCTCATAGAACCAGCGATTCTGACTCCTCACTGCACCAAGGAGTATCCCTTGGCTCTCATCTCGATAGAAGACTTGAAGTCCATTTGAAGTCACGGCGCAGGCATTAGAAACGCTCACATCGCTGGCGGTCCGCACTCGAACCTTCTCTTCATAGTTCTGCACTTCAGTTCCGTCGCCATCGACCACTTCAAAGCGCCAGCGCTTGCCATCGTATTCACCGTATCGAAGATCCTTATTAGTAAGGTCGGTGAAGAAGAGATGAAGGCGTTGTCGAGCATTACTGCCACTAACACAGAGCGATAAATAACCAGAGACATCATTCGAAGTCTTGCCACCTAAAGATGAATTCCCATCGATAGTCTTGATGGACCAACGAGTTCCATCTCTAGTTGCTAGCTTGATATCGCCTTTAGTTGAGTCGGTGTAGGCAATGACTGTCTTTCCCTGAAAAGTGGCGCTTGCGAGGAATTTTGCATCAGCGCTTTGGTCAATGACCTTCCCTTTCCATCCTGCCTCCGGAGTTACGGAGTTGCTCCGAGCAGTCGGCGAGTTGCCATTGGTATTTGATGCAATGACATCAAAAGAGTATTCACGTCCGTTTCGAAGCCCGTTGATGATCGCTGGACTCTCAGTGACCGTCACCTTCTTGCCATCTTGGATATTTGTGATGGTGTAAGAACTTACTTGCGAACTTCTGGCATTAGAAGGTGGATCGAATTTAACTATCGCACGTTCATCACCGATCAGCGCTTCGACATTTCTCGGCTCATTAGGAATCCCGAAAGCGATACCAGCAGGAGGTTTGACCTTCATATCTTCGATCATCGCCTCCGCTAGCGTTCCAGGGGCGTTTAACACTTCACCTGCCTCCAGATTTGGTGTCATCGTTGCATCGGAAAGACTCTTTGAAAATGTCGCCTCATCAAGATGACTTATTGATGAGCCATCTTCGTAGTTCTTTGGCGTATAGAGAATTGGTTTGACGCCAGCGTTGGCGGCGATTCCTTTCTTTCCGGACCAATAGAGACGATTGACCATTGCTGTGCCGATCTCTATAGATGGAGCTGGCAAGTCGACGAGCCTTCGCTCATCTGGAAGTTGTGCGTAGGCATCAAAGGGAGTTGGACGCGGCAGCAGACCAAGGCCGTTGTAGGCGACATATTCAGTGTTTGAGAGAAATCCAAGCCCATGCCCCATCTCGTGCAACACAACTGAGGCTAAGTCGTATTGACTCGCACCTGGTTTTCCATCGATGCCGTAATACCAGAATGGAAACGCGCTGATTCGAATGATGACTTCAGGGTTTGCTGGGTCAAGATCCTTTCCCACGATGGCGTTTGCAAGCGCTGACGCGTACCAGAGCTCTTTATCTGGTGCTCCAGCAAAATTATTGAAATATCTCCCCGGTCGAGCAGTACCGAGTACGCCAAATGGAGCAGTTCTATCCCACGAAGCAAGTACTTTTATCGGAACTTTCGAGTCGAAGTATCCCTCCCACGAACGCACACCAAGGTCAATCGCATCCTTTGCCCGATCAGGAACATTGCTATAGGTGATTTCAAAGGTGCTTCGGCGCGCACGTGGCAAACCAAGATCACCTGGTCGCGTTGTTGCTACGACCGTCTCGCCTTCAGTTGCGTAGAAAGTGCGCCCCGAATCTTTTCCAGCATAGAGCGTGCCCCACACAGTTGCGGGTGCAGAGTTGAACGAAAGTCCTTGTGAAGTTGTGGGAGCCAGAAGTGCAATCGTTAGCGCTGAGACCTGAATCCAAAGCGTAATCAAGATCCGTTTGGCGGTTTTCCCACGCATAGGGAAAGAGTAGCCTTCACGTAGGCCTGGAAAATTGGGAAACCCCTTAGAAAGAAGATTGTTGTGAAGCAAGTCATCATCTATTCAAGGCATGGATGCCACCTCTGTGAGTCTGCTCGTGCTGAGTTGGAGGCCATGCGCAGTGAGATTAACTTCGATTTAGAGGAAGCCTTCATCGATGGAGACTCGAAACTCGAATCGGATTATGGCTTGATGGTTCCTGTAATTCTTATCGACGGGAAGATGCATGGCTACGGTCGAATCGAGCGAGCGAGATTCAAAGCTGCGATACTCGCCTGACTTCAGATTTTCCCAGTGAAGACGTCATCGGCATCGATGATTCGGTAGGCATAACCTTGCTCTGCAAGGAATCGCTGTCGGTTCTGGGCATAGTCTTGATCAAGCGTGTCCCTTGCTACCAAGGAATAGAAGCGCGCGCCACGACCATCTGATTTGGGTCGAAGCACTCGGCCAAGACGTTGGGCCTCTTCTTGTCTCGAACCAAAAGTGCCGGAAATCTGAATTGCAATCGAAGCTTCAGGCAGGTCAATCGAGAAATTCGCAACTTTAGAGACCACCAAGAGTTTGATCGCACCGCTTCGGAACTCGCCATAGAGCCGTTCTCGTTCCTTGATCGGTGTGTCACCTTTGATGACTGGGGCACCCAAATCAGCGGCGATTTCATCGATTTGGTCGATGTATTGACCGATCACCAGCACACGATCATTCTTATGATGCACAGCAAGTGCCTTTGCAACATTCTTCTTCGTCATCGTGGTGGAACAGACTCGATATCGCTCATCTTGTTCTGCGGTCGCATAACTGAGCCGCTCATGATCAGTTAGCGTCACTCGAACCTCGACACAATCAGCGGGGGCGATATAGCCCTGCGACTCAATCTCTTTCCACGGAACATCAAATCGCTTTGGCCCAATAAGTGAGAAGACCTCACCCTCCATCCCATCTTCACGGACTAGAGTCGCAGTGAGCCCAAGTCGTCTGCGCGATTGAATATCTGCGGTGAATCGAAAGATAGGTGCAGGCAGAAGATGAACTTCGTCGTAGATGATCAAGCCCCAGTCATGGGCGTCGAAGAGATCAAGGTGAGCGTAGAGACCCTTCTTTCTCGTTGTCATGACTTGGTAAGTAGCAATAGTCACCGGGCGAATTTCCTTCTTTGCTCCAGAGTATTCGCCGATCTCCTCTTCGGTGAGCGTGGTTCGTGCAATCAATTCATCTCGCCACTGACGAGCGGCCACCGTATTTGTGACCAGAATAAGAGTCGTTGCCTTTGCATGCGCCATCGCCGCAGCGCCGACGATTGTCTTGCCCGCTCCGCAAGGCAGGACCACTACGCCGGAGCCGCCATGCCAGAAACCTTCAGCAGCTAGTCGTTGGTAGTCGCGAAGTGACCAGCCTTCTTGGCGGAGTTCGATCTCATGACTTTGACCGTCGACATAACCTGCAAAATCCTCTGCGGGCCAACCAAGTTTGAGCAGAGCCTGCTTGAGGTGTCCGCGTTGTGAAGGATGAACCGCGAAAGTTTCATTATCGATTCGCATTCCCAGCATCGGTGCGACTTTCTTTGCTCGTGCAACCTCGGTTAGAACCGCGCTATCTGTCGTGATCAAAACCAGCCCATGAACCGGATCCGATTCGAGGCGGAGACGTCCATATCGCCCCATCGTCTCTGCGATATCGATAAGTAGTGAGTGAGGAACTGAGTAGCGTGAATATTTGAGCAAGGTGTCGATGACGCCCTCTGCATCATGTCCAGCAGCCCTGGCATTCCAGAGACCTAACGCGGTAAGTCGATAGGTATGGATATGTTCTGGGGATTTCTCTAGTTCTGCGAATGGTGCGATTGCTTTACGGCATTCGTCAGAGGAGGCATGATCGATATCGAGCAAGAGCGTCTTGTCGCTCTGAACTATGAGCGGGCCGTTGGACATTCTCGCGAGTCTACTTGGAAAGTCGCCTTAACATCTCGGCGACCAATGCTGAGCGTTCAATCAAAGAGATAGCGCTGATGTGCTCGTGGGCTGCGTGTGCGCCATCACCCACTGCTCCAAGTCCATCGAGAGTTGGAACCCCGAGCGCTGCGGTGAAGTTGCCGTCGCTGGCCCCACCGACTGCTGCATCTTCAAGCTTTTCCATCCCAATAGCTTTTGCAGCTTCACTTGCAACGTCGAACAATTCTTTGCTCATCTTTGGATCGAGCGCAGGACGATTTATCTCGCCCTTCACTGTCACGATCGCGCCTGAGGGAAGTGTTCCTGCCAGAGCTTTGATCGCGGTATCCACACGTTCTTGTTCAGCGCGCGTGAAAGCGCGGACATCGACAGCTAACTCAGCTTCAGCGGGAACGGTGTTGAGGGTAGTTCCTGCATGAAATGTGGTTGGGACGACAGAGGTTCCAACTTCGCTACGTGCAATGGAGGGAATCTTTTCGACAAGCGAAGCGAGTGCAACCATCGCATTGATTCCTTTCTCAGGCTCAAGTCCCGCATGGGCAGCGCGTCCTGCCACATGAAGGTGGTACATAGAAGTTCCTTTTCGAGCGGTCTTTACCTTTCCATTTATCGCTGATTCAAAAACCAATACATATTCGCACTCTTTGGCACTGGTCTCGATCAATTCTCTTGAAGCTGCACTTCCACTTTCTTCATCAGCGGTCGCGAGGATATGTATTCCATCTCGATTTTCTAGCGCGGCAGTTGCCATCACCGCCTGGATGAATCCTGCTTTCATGTCGTAGATACCGGGAGCGCGAATCACATCCCCTTCGACCGACCAGATTGGTTTGAAAGATCCTTTCGGCCAGACAGTGTCGAGGTGACAGAGAAGGAGAATCCTTGGCTTTCCGCTCTTCCAAGAAAGAGTCGGGTGGCCTTTAACTGTCTTGACCTCTCCAGGCTTTCCGAGAAGTTCAGTGACAATCTTGTCTGCCTCGGCGATGACAGTGTTACAGCCATCAATATCTTCTGTCGGCGATTCGATTCGAACGATGCGTTCCACAAGTGCGACTGCTTCACCTTGTGAGAGTCCCGCTACCTTCTCATTCGCCCAATTCTTCATGCACGCATCATCCCATAGCACCACTTATTTTGAAGTCCCTCATTCATCAATAAAGGCAACACCAGTAATTCTGGCAATCTTGAAGGAGATCACTTCATCGTTACCGTGGTCTCGTGCGATCACGTTACCCATCGCAATGGAGACTGGGTCAACAATCCGTTGTGTTACGCCACCATTAGTGTCGGCGTAGCCAATAGTGATGGTTGATTCGCTCTCGATTGATTTTCGCAAGATCGCAAGCGTCTCGTTTGCCGTAGTGCGAGGAATCTCAGCCCTTGAAGCTGTGAAGGAGTGAGCACGATCTCCCGTGCGGAGGACTTTGACCGCGGCTTGAATAACAGCCAGGGTTGGTTCGCTTGTCTCAGAGATTGCGCGAGGAAGACGTGCCTTGCTCTGCGCTCGAAGTTGCTTAGGAAGGGAGATCACATCGCCTGATTGACTCTCCATTGATGGGAGGTACCCAGAGTTTCGTATAGTTTCGAGGGAGTCACCGCTCTCTGACTCAGAGATGAGCACAGTCGGCGCAATCTGCCGTAGCCGCAAATTCTCTAGACGTCTATCTTTAAGGATTGAAGTGATCGTTGCTTCATCTTCACAGCGAATGTAAGTGTTGGCATATCCAACGCGAAGTTGTCCATGGCGACGAGCGACATCTGAGATGAGATATTCAAGCGGTTGTGGAACTGGTGTCTTTGAAGTGCTTTTCAGGAAGTTCTTGATCTCATCTCCGGTATGACCATGGTCTAAACCTCGACGTATGGATCCTTCAGTGAAGCGATAGACCGTTGCATTTCCTCGACTCTCGATATCGGCAAAAGTCGAGAGTTTCCGAGCCAGTTCTATCGTCAATGGTCCTGGCGCAATTGCGGTGTTATCGCCTTGAATCAAAATGTGATCGACGGCAGGTGGTAAAGCAGCGTTTATCCCAAGATCACGCTCCGCGTGAAGGAACGCGTGACCAAAAGATGAGATTGCACCCCGACCTATGATGCCGAGCCATTGCGCTTCAGCCATCACCCACCGAGGAAATTCTTTTGCAAGTGGCGCATCTTTTCGCGAAGGAAGTGTCCAGTCGAGGCGTTGTTGAAGGGATTCGAGTGAAGGAGCAATGTCAGCTTGACCCTTGATTAGTTCGAGGATGGTTCGCCTGACTCGTGGCGCCCAAACACGATCCAATTCATTTCCAAGGGGTGCGATTCCCTTTGATTCTTCGATTCGAATCAATCCAATTACCCGAGTGGATTCCAGCCAGATTGAGACTAGATCTCGCCACTGCTGTTCACTAGTTGCGCTTTGAAAGAGATCAAATCCAGTCGCAGGAAGGACTCGTCCATCACCTTCGATTGCGAGCAGTCCCTGTAAGTAGCAAAGTTCAGCGATGAAGGCTGCACAATTCTCATCAACACCGAGATGCTCCGCCGCTTTGCGTAGATCACGAAGTCCAAGGCCACCGGTACGAAGGAGAGTGGGAGTCTCTTCTGACCAAAAGTCCATCAATTCAGAGACCCAACGTAGGAGATTGCTAACCGAAGCAATCGCTGCCTGATTGTTCTCCTCAAACTTCACGAGATCCCCAGTGATTTGAGGGGGATTGACTGCAAGTTCTCGATGAATCTTCCCGCCACGAAGATGTATCCCGATCTCACGGGGAATCGCGACATGCTCGTTGTCGATCTTGACCATCAATTCATTCTCAAGAAGCCAGTCGATTGCGCCACCTGTCTTACGACGATCTCCTATCGCTCCCTTCGCTGGTCCCCAGGTCATCCTTTTCATAAACTCAGCTGACATCTTCGGCGCGCTTTTTAGCAATGAGTCAATTCGCTTGGTATCGATAGGTACGAGTGAAACTGGACCTAGACCTGCAGGCTTTGCCCCAATCAATTCGCGAAGCGCTCGTGGCATCCGAATCACTTCTCGATCAAAGTAGACGAGTGCTCGAGCCCAAAGTTTTTCGAGTGCTTCAAGTGCAAGTGGATCGGTCGCAGTAACGAGCCTTTCACGAGTAAGTGATTCATCGAGCGCAGAGATGGCTTCGGCAATCTGTAACTGGAAGAGATTGAGTGAGTCGAGAGCGCGGATCAGGCTCGGAGTGGAGCTGGCACGTGCTGAGAGGCTTGAGAAATCGTTTGGCACCGGAGATGTGAGATCGGGGCGAAGCGCGAAGAGGTCTGCGATTTGTTGGTCACTTCGCGAACGGAGTTCATCGGCAAGTGATGCAGCACTCGCTGGGACTCTCGGCGTTCCCTCAGTCAATTTCTTTGTTGCACGCTTCGTTGGCATAACTGGCCTACATTACCCGCGAATTTCCAATGGCGTCTCGCTTAACTAACTCGCTTATGCTTTGCCATATGCGCGTGCATCTCCTACGTCATGGCCAAGTGGAGAATCCCAACAACATCCTCTACGGCAGACAACCTGGTTGGTCACTCTCGCTCCTGGGAAAGGAGATGGCCGAGGGGGTTGCTAGCTGGAGTCAATCGCTAGATATCGGCGCTTTGCATGTCTCACCACTACAACGAGCGCAGGAGACCGCCACGCCCATTGCGAAAGCTCATGGCATTGAGATCACTACTGATGAACGATTAATTGAGGCAGCAAATATCTTCGAAGGAAAACCATTCGGTGTCGGAGATGGAGTCCTTCGTCATCCGAAATCATGGAGATATCTCTACAACCCATGGCGACCTTCATGGGGCGAGCCTTATGTAGATCAAGTCAATCGCATGTTCCAAGCGATATTTGCAGCTCGCGATGCAGCCCAACGTAAAGGAAAAGCAGAGGCGATATGCGTCTCGCATCAGCTTCCGATTTGGATAGTTCGAAGCGCGATTGAAGGTCGAGCGATGATTCATGATCCAAGAAGACGCGAGTGCTCACTCTGCTCGATCACGACGATTCATTTCGATGATGCTGGGATGATCTCGGGGACTTCATATCAAGAACCGGTCAAACATCTTTTGCCAGTCAAGAACAAGAAGAAGTAGAAGATGTTTGGCACTAAACGATTACTCTGGATCTCGGGAATCGTCGTCGTCGCATCATTCCTTCTTTTTTCCTCCACTGAGGATGAATCTGCAACAGAGCCCTCTGGTCAACTTTCCTACATCGAAGGCAATGGCGCAGTCACTAAGGTCAGCCAAGGATCGCGAGAGTTAGCTCCTGCGATATCTGGTGAGTTGATTGATGGTGATTTCTTCGCTGCCAAACCTGGCCAAGTCTTAGTGCTTAATGTCTGGGCGTCCTGGTGTTCGCCATGTCGTGCCGAAGCGCCAACTCTGCAAGCGCTAAGTGAAAAGTTCCCAGATGTTCAATTCCTCGGTGTATTAACTCGAGACAATCTCACGGCAGCACGTAGTTTCGTCGAGCGATTTGATGTGACTTTCCCGAGCCTTCGAGATGATGCAGTACTCCTTGAATTCAATGATTCATTGATCGCGAATGCAATTCCAACGACTCTAGTCATTGATAGTAAGGGAAGAATTGCAGCTCGAATCGGCGGAGAAGTGACATTCACGGGACTTTCAAAATTAATCGAAGAGGTCCGTGGTGAGAAGGGCGCATAATGCGTGAATTCTTCTTGGATCAAATCTTTGATGGATCGCTCCTCCTGGCCGCGCCGATAGCGCTAATCGCTGGGCTCATCTCTTTTCTATCGCCCTGTGTGTTACCGATCTTGCCGGGATACCTCTCATATATCGCGGGAGCGAGTGCAACCAAGGTTCGCCTCCTTGCTGGCTCACTCCTTTTTGTCTTTGGCTTCACCGCTCTATTCATCTCTTATGGGATCTTCTTCGGTAACCTCGGTGCAACGCTGATGCAAGAGCGTGAACTTTTCTCAAGGATTCTTGGTGCAGTGACAATCGCACTCGGTCTCATCTTCATCTTCAGCGAAAGATTTTCAAGATCGATGAAATTCGCCTCTCCGAAAATTCAGGGAATAGTCGCAGCTCCTCTCCTCGGGTTTCTCTTTGGATTTGGTTGGACGCCTTGTATTGGTCCGACTCTTGCCGCAGTACAAGCTCTCTCCTTCCAAGAAGCTAGCGCAATGCGTGGAGCGATACTCTCCGCTTTCTATTCGATAGGGTTAGGTCTCCCGTTGATTCTCTTCGCGCTCTTCTTCACAAGACTCAGAGCGCTTAGGAGTTTTTTACTGAGACATAATCGGTTGATCGCAGTTCTCGGTGGTCTTGGTCTTATTGCGATCGGTATCGCTCAATTCACAGGGCTCTGGGAATCATTTATCGCGACTTTGCAAGGCTCTATTACGAATTTCATTCCGGTGATTTGATGGCAAAGATTGAGAAGGATAGGACTCGCGAGCTACGTGAGCTAGGTGGATATTCGCTTCTTCGATATCTCTGGCGACTTTTAACCAGTATGCGTACCGCTCTGATTCTGCTGCTATTGCTCGGACTTGCATCAATCCCAGGTTCGATAATTCCGCAACGAACACAGAACCCCTTTCAAGTACAAGATTTCTTTGCGGCCAATCCAACTATCTCCCCCTGGCTCGATCGGTTCTATCTCTTTGATGTCTTTGGTGCGCCATGGTTCTCTGCGATTTATATCCTGCTCTTCATCTCGCTTATCGGTTGCCTTCTACCTCGGCTCAATCACTATCGAAAGGCGATCTTCGAGAGACCTTCAAGGCCCCCACAAACCTTTGAAAATTCAGAGGGGTTCTTCACGGTTGATGGCGATTTGGATCGTGTTTTGGAGTGGTTGAAGAAGAACCGATATCGGGTCGAACGATTTGATGGCCAACTATCTGCAGAGAAGGGCTATCTCAAGGAGTTCGGAAATCTCCTATTTCACCTCTCGCTGCTTCTGATCCTGGTGGGTATTGCCTTGAGTTCCCTCTTTGGTATGCGTGGCGAAGCAATCGTCAATGAGGGTGAGCGATTCATAAACACCCCAGTGGCCTACGACAACATCTCGCCAGGTCGACTCTATTCACTTGATTCGATGCAACCATATCGAATCGACCTCAATGATTTCACCGCAAAGTACAACCCGATAACTAATCAAGCCCTTGATTATCAATTGAAAGTGACAATCAGAGATGGACTTGATTCGAAACCTCGTGATGGTGTGATGCGAGTGAACAAACCATTGACCTTTGGTTCTTCTCGCGTCTTCCTGCAAGCGACTGGGTATTCAGTCTCAGTGACAGTCCGAGATAGCAGTGGCGCAGTTACATTCCAAGGTCCCGTTCCGCTCTTGCCACAAGATCCCAATCTCACCTCCGCTGGAGCGATAAAAGTCCCAGATATGGATCCAGGAATCGGTTTTGTTGCTTCATTCATCCCAACTATCAAACGAGATCCAGTGCGAGGTGCATTCTCATCATTTCCAGAACCGCTAGACCCACACCTCTTACTAGCTGCTTGGCAGGGTGACCTTGGTATGGATGAAGGCAAACCACAATCCATCTATCGTCTCGATACATCAAAGATGGAACGGATCGCCCTCATCTCCATGAAGCCAGGAGAGATTTTCGATTTTAAAGTGGGCTCAATCACTTTTGATGGCTACCTGCCTTGGGTGAACATTCAAGTGATTCACGATCCAGGCAAACGTCCAGCGTTGATTGGTGGGTTCTGCGCGTTGTTTGGTGCGTTGGGAATGCTCTTCATACATCGCCGCCGAATTTGGATTAGATTGAGCGAGCAAGGCGAAGGAAATTCAATTGAAGTAGCAGGACTAACAACAAGTGGTGAAGAGAAATTGCGAGAGGACCTCGCATCACTCAAAGTCTTTTTGAGTGAGAAAGGCAGCGGAGGGAGCGTCACGTAATGGGAAATCGAAGCATGGCCTTCCTCTCGAATGACCTCGTTTACTCAGCAATCGTGGTCTTCGCGCTCGCCTTCATACTGCATGCAATCGAGACTGCATGGTCGGTTCGAAGTGGCGAAGGAAGAAACTTGGATCGAAGCAGAACTGAGAGGGTTGCAAGGAATGCGACTGGACTTATCGTCCTTGCAGACCTAATACTTTTCGCTGGCCTGATCACTCGCGGCCTTTCGGCAGATCGACTGCCACTAGGAAATATGTATGAATTCTCGATAACTGGAGCATTTGCATTCACAACCGCTTACTTGGTGGCGCTTCGAAAATTTCCGATTCGATGGCTTGGTTTATTTGTGGCGGGAGGGGCGTTACTCACGCTCGGAACTGCAGTCACTCTTCTCTATGTTGAGAGTGCACCTTTAGTCCCAGCGCTTAAGTCACCGTGGCTCGTGATACATGTTTCCGCAGCGATCATCTCGGGAGGCATCTTCCTATTGGCAAATTCAATTGCGGCGGTGTATCTAATTCTTGAAAAGATTGAACGAGGTGGATCTCGAGGAAATTGGGCTTCTCGCCTCCCATCGCTGGACTCGCTCGATCAACTCACCTATCGCCTCATTGCTCTTGTCTTTCCACTCTGGACATTTTCGATTATCGCTGGCGCTATCTGGGCAGAAGCTGCCTGGGGTCGTTATTGGGGATGGGATCCAAAAGAGACTTGGTCATTCATCACTTGGGTTGCTTATGCTGCCTATCTACATGCACGTGTTACAGCAGGCTGGAAAGGTAAAAAGGCGGCCTGGCTCTGTTTAATTGCTGGGTCTACATTCCTTTTCAACTACATCTACGTCAATATTTGGGGAACAGGAAAGCACACTTATAGTGGTTTATAGATAGCGGGTTGTAGACAGTGGTTTATAGATAGCAGCCTTTAGATAACGGCACTAAAGCCCTTTGAGGAAATCTGGATTGTCATCTGGTGGAAGAACTTTTCGCTTTGGTTTGAACCCACCAAAACCTTTGCCTTTTGGCCTTCCGGCGATGAACCAAGCGATTGGACCAAGACCCAAGGTCTGTGGACCAAAGACAATAATGATCAACAGCCAGCCCCACTTGGGGAGATTTCTAACCTGTTCGGGTTCAGTCTGGGCACACTCCACTAACGCATAGATGGTGATAGCCACAAGTGCAATCAAGGGGAGGTAACGCAACATAGGGCGAGGCTACCCTCTACTAACAATCAGCGCCAAAGAAAGCGCTAACGCATAAATCATCTGGAATTTCCCAGTAAGTTCGAGAGCGCGAATCAGTTTATTGCTAAGGATCTCTCGTCGAATCGAGAAGAGAAGTGGAAAGAGAGGAAGTGCAAGGAAGTTCCAGGGAACTTCTACAAAGAGAAGGAATATCGCAAGCGCGACCATCATGAATAGCGAGTAGAGATTGACACTCATCTTTGAACCGATACGAACTGAGAGAGTTCGCTTACCCGAAGCTTCATCTCCTTGGCGATCCCTGATGTTGTTGAGCAGGAGAATGCAGCACGCCATCGACCCCATGGCCACTGCGAATAGCGTTATCATGAGATCAACACTTTCCGTTTGCACAAAGTAAGTCCCAATAGTTGCAACGAGGCCGAAGAAGATGAAGACCGAAACTTCGCCAAGCCCTCGGTACCCGTAAGGCCTAGCGCCTCCGGTGTAACTCCAAGCAGCGATAATCGCAAGCGCTCCTATAAGAAAAAGCCAGAGTGAGGTCGTGAGTGCGAGAAGAGAACCTGCGATGATTGCGAAGCCGAATGAAATGAAGGCAGCTGCCTTGACTGATTTGGCGGTGGCAAGTCCACTTGCTACGAGACGTGTCGGGCCAACGCGATCTCGATCTGTACCCCGAATCCCATCGGAGTAATCATTCGAGTAGTTGACTGCAATTTGAAGTGAGACCGCGACAATCAAAGCGGTTAGGGCGTTCCTTGGATTCCAATCTTCTCCGGCATAAGCCGTCGCAACGACCACAGGAGCTATCGCAGCTGGAAGTGTTTTCGGACGCGCCCCAATCCAAAATGTTGAAAGCGAGCTCATGAAGGTAATCGTCTCACTCAGAGGCCATCGCGGGTGAGGCGTTGAAGGCGATCACGATCGACTTTTCCAAGAGTGGTTCGTGGAATCTCATCCAAAAGATAGAAACGTTTAGGTATCGCGTGACGTCCGAGGGTTGCTCCCATTTGGCTTTCGATCTGCGAGCGACGATCACCTTCGACTAAGACTGTTGTCGCTACGGCTAGAAGTTCCCCCCATTCTGGATCAGGGGTGGAAAAGGCGACAAGGTCCCCATCAGTTATATGTTCTCTCAAGAATTCTTCTACTTTGGCTAGTGAGATCTTCTCGCCACCCGATATGACAACATCATCATTTCTACCGTGGACTATCAGTCGCACTCCATCGAAACTCCCACGATCTGAGGTAGTGAACCAACCATGTTGATCGGTAATCGAGCGAAGTGTTGGGTCGTTCTCAGTGGGAAGGTAGTAAGAAGCGAGCACATTCCCCTTGAGGGCGATGAGTCCATTGCGAATTTCAACTTCGAGACCAGGAAATGGAATTCCATCATAGACACATCCACCAGAACTCTCGCTCATTCCATATGTGGCAGTGACTTGGACTTGACCCGCATCAGCATCGTTTCGAAGGGCCTCACTCATTGGTCCGCCGCCAACTAAGACTCTATGTGCAGATTGGAGATGGCGAAGTAGATAGCCAGTCTCTCTCACTGCGCGATGAAGTTGAGTTGGAACGATTGAGGTGAAATCAACGTTAGGAAGGTTCTCATCACGAATCTGTCTTAGATCGACCGGTTCTCTTCCGAGTTCAACGGAACGAACCAAGACGTTGACTCCAGCAATATGTGTGAGTGGAAGGAGTAACGACCAGGTATCGCCAGGCTTTGCACCGAGGTAATCATTTGCCGCCTTGGCGGATGCAAGGAGTGCCCGGGCGCTAAGACCCACTTCTTTGACTGCGCCTGTGGTGCCACTTGTTGCGATGATGACGGCGACTTCTTCCGGGACAGAAGTAAGTGAAGAATTCTTTCGCTCAGCGAAACGCAATGCAGGACCTTCTCCTGCGAGAGCTTTGGCGAGAGCGTCAATAATCTGTGGCATCTGCCACTCGGCGGTTACATGTAGGACGCCCCGCTTGGCGCTTGTATCCATAACAGCCGTAGGCTATCGGCTTGCTATGAGTAAGCCAATAAAGCGAGAGCCAGGATCGCGCGAGATCCCAAAGTGGCAGGCTGCCCCGGAGAGCGCCCGCTTCACTGATGTTCGATATGAGACCGCTGAAGGTATGGCGAAGATAACAATCAATCGTCCGCAAGTTCGTAATGCTTTTCGCCCAGAAACACTTGCGGAATTACAAAGCGCTTTCAACCTTGCTCGCGATGATGAAAGAGTCGGTGTGATCATCTTTACAGGTGCAGGTAGCGAAGCATTCTGCTCAGGTGGCGATATTTCAGTACGTGGTGATGATGGATATCTAGGAAGTGATGCTCTTGGCAAGAAAGGCATAGGCAGACTCAACGTTCTTGACTTACAGGTGCAGATTCGAAGGACTCCAAAACCAGTGGTTGCGATGGTTGCTGGTTGGGCCATCGGTGGTGGACATGTGCTCCATGTCGTATGCGACCTAACTATCGCTGCGGATAATGCGAAGTTCGGTCAGACCGGACCGATGGTTGGCTCATTCGATGGCGGTTACGGATCCGGTTTGCTTGCACGCCATGTCGGGCAGAAGAAGGCACGCGAGATCTGGTTCCTTTGCAGACAATATGACGCAATGGAAGCGCTCGAGATGGGATTGGTCAATGCAGTTGTTCCAGTCGATCAACTTGAAGCCGAGACAGTCTCATGGTGTCGAGAGATGCTTCGCCACTCACCAATGGCGCTGAGACTTCTCAAGGCTGGGATGAATGCCGCCGACGATGGACTTGCTGGCGTTCAACAACTTGCAGGGGATGCAACACTTCTTTTCTATCTCACTGAAGAGGGTCAAGAGGGGCGAGACGCATATAAAGAGAAGCGAGAGCCTCGCTTCGACAAATATCCGAAACGCCCCTGACACCGCAATGGTTGGTCTCAAAGAACTTCTCGATTCCATTCAGCTGATTCGACTGGAACTCAATACCCCGTTTCGCGGAGTTAATACACGTGAGATCGCTTTAATTGAGGGACCTTACGGTTGGGGGGAGTTCTCTCCATTTATTGAATATGGCGCGAAAGAATCCTCACGTTGGTTAGCTGCTGGGATTGAGGCAGCATACGAAGAGCCATTGCCAGAGCGACTCGAAAAGGTGCGAGTCAATGCAACGATGCCAGCAATCAATGATCCTGATCAGATCGCTCTTCTCATGGCGCGTTATCCGGGAGCAAAGACCGTAAAGGTCAAGGTGACTGAAGATGAGAGGGCAGATCTTGCTCGTATTGAGCGAGTGCGAGAAGTAGCGCCGGGTATTCGCATCCGGGTTGATGTAAATGGCAGTTGGCGCGTGGATCAAGCTCGAGATCGATTGGCAACTTTACTCAGGCGACTAGGTGATGAACTTGAATATGTAGAACAACCATGCAATAGCCTTGAAGAGCTCCGTGAACTCAAGTCAAAGTGTGATGTGCCGATAGCACTTGATGAAATTCTTCGTAAGGCAGATGATCCGCTTGCGCTAGATCTCAAAGATGCTTGTGATTTTTTGGTACTGAAAGTATCCCCACTTGGTGGGATAAAAAAGTGCATGGAAATCGCTGAACACTTTGGATTTCCTGTGATCGTATCGAGTGCGCTTGAGAGCGCGGTAGGAATCGCACGGGGCCTCAGACTTCAATCAGCGCTCGGTGATCAAGTTTTTGATGCAGGCCTAGCCACGGGAGCGCTCTTCAAGTCAGATGTTGAAACGCTAGAGATCACAGATGGCGAGATTGATGTGAGAGATGTCATTCCGCAAGGCTTAGATGACTTTGCTCTAGAGAAAGAGCGGACGCAGTGGTGGCAGAATCGTCTACGTGAGAGTTATCAGGTACTTGCATAGATGAACTCATCAACCCTTCTTGCTCGGCACTTAGTTCGACGATTGATCGAATCCGGAGTCTCTGACGTAGTCATTTCTCCTGGCTCACGAAATGCACCCCTAAGCCTTGCCTTCGCTGATGCTCGTGATGCTGGGTTAGTGCGAGTCCATGTGAGAATCGATGAACGAAGCGCTGCCTTCTTCGCGCTGGGCGTAGCGAAGGCGAGCAATCGATATGTACCCGTGGTCGTGACGAGTGGAACTGCCGTCGCAAATCTCTTTCCCGCTGTTCTTGAGGCATATCACGGCGATGATCGATTACTTCTTCTCACTGCAGATAGACCGGAACGTCTTCGAAAGACTGGGTCGAATCAGACCACGTTGCAACATGCAATCTTTGGCAACTTTGTAACAAAATCAATTGATGCATCGACACCATTCGAACTCAACTCTGCGCTCGCCCATCGGGGACCAGTTCACTTCAACCTGCAATTCGATGAACCACTTATCCCCGATGAGAATCTCGATCCCTTTGAGAATCTCAAGTTTGGTGCGCCTCTAGAGAAATCAGTGGTTCCAGGTGAAATCGCGATATCTCAGAAGAAGGTCTTAGTTGTCGTTGGTCACGATCGTGCGGGTTTTTCAGTCGAGAGCGTGACTTCATTTATCCAGGCAACGGGCGGTGTCGCGATAAGTGAGGATCCACTCTCCTTCCCAGATGCAGTACAGCATGCCTCGGTGATCCTCTCCTCAGAAGCGGTCCGAAACGAGCTTGAGGCAGAACTTGTGATTGTCATTGGGCGAACTACCTTGCACCGTTCCTTTAATACCTATATTTCCTCGGCAAAGAAGATCATGGTGATTGACCCACGAATCGAAGATATCGATACTCGGCGAAGTGCTGATGAAGTCCACCATGTCCTCCCTCAAGTCCTAGCGACAAATTCGGATTCATCGTGGCGAGAGCAGTGGCTTCGTTATTTTGCATTGGCACAAGAATCGATCTCATCCAGCACAGAGTGGAGTGAGGGTCGAGTCGCTGCTGCGGTCAGCCAAGTGAAGTGCGACGCTTTATTCATCTCATCCTCTCGACCCATTCGAGATATCGAGGCTTTCGCTTTAGGAGACTCAAGAACTTCAGCCAAACGGATATTTGCAAACCGCGGTCTTGCTGGGATTGATGGAAATATCTCGACTGCGATGGGAATCGCAACGAAGCATGAAAGAACAATTGCGCTTATCGGAGATCTTGCATTCCTGCATGATCTCTCGAGTCTTGCTAATCAGATCGAGGAGAATCTGACTCTGGTCGTTGTCGATAATGATGGCGGAGGGATTTTCTCAACTCTCCCTCAAGCTGGGGTTGTTCACTTCGAAGAGGTCTTTGGCACTGCGCATGGCAGATCAATAAAGAAGATCTCAACTGCGATGGGGCTAAAGGCGGTTGAGGTAGATACCGTCAGCGATCTTCTTGCTGAGATTGATGGAGATGGAGTCGGAAAAGGCATCAAAGTTGTCGTTGCAAAGATGCCATCTCGAGAGGAAAACGCTAAGAATCTAAAATTAATCAACGAGAGATTTGCTTCGCTCGCTGCTAAGTGATCGAATCAATGCGCAGCAAGGGCAGAGCGCATTGGGAGTAACTTCGCTTCACTCTCTGCATATTCATCACTTGGATCGGAACCAGCAACGATGCCACAACCCGCATAGATTCTTATCTTGCGCTTGCTCTCATCAATCTGGCCACATCTCAACGCAATACCGAATTCCCCATCCATCCTGATATCGATCCAGCCGACTGGACCTGCGTATCGGCCACGCATCGCGCCTTCGACCTCTTCTATTGCAGCTTGGGCCCTGTCACGCGGTGTGCCACAAACCGCTGCTGAGGGATGCAGTCGTTCAAGCGCGTCAAGGATGTCGGGAGGATTCGCGGAGTCGTTGAGGACTCCGGTGACATCGGTGGCTAGATGCATCACATTGGCAAGGTGCAGAACGAAAGGCGATTCGGGTGCGTTGATGGATGAACAGATTGGTGAAATCGCGTCAGCGACTGATCGGACCGCGTATTCATGTTCTTCGAGATCCTTAGATGACCTTGCAAGTGATGCAGCTAGCGCAAGGTCGCGTTCGTCATTGCCAGAACGTTTGATGGTGCCAGCGAGCACTCGAGAGGTGATCATCGATTTGCTGAGCCGGACCAGGAGTTCTGGCGTCGCACCAATCAGGCCAGAATGAAGGAAAGACCACGTGGTCGGATATTGCTGATGAAGAAGTTTGAGTATTCGCCGTGCATCGATTGGCGTTGATGCATGGCCATCTAGGGATCTAGCGAGGACTACTTTCTCGACCTCCCCATTCTTGATTCGATTGATCAAATCAGAGACTCGCTCGCGCCATACGTCGCCATTAGAGCCATTCCACTCAATGGTCGTGGGCATAGCTTTGGGTTCGAGGCGATCAAAGACCGGCTCGGTCTCATCACCAATCCAAGTAATCCAACTTCTTTCGCCTCGTCGCCCTACGACGACGCGAGGAATCACAAGATAAGAGGGGTCATTCTCATCGAAGGAGAATGAAGCAAAGAGAATAGGGCCAGTCCCAGATCCATGGACATTGTTATGTATCTCGAAATCGCGAAGCTTGCTCTGCCACCAGTTTCTGGCGAGTGTGAAACGTTCACTTCCCTGGACGTGGATTCGCGCATACTCACCAAATCCAATCAATCCTTCCTCGCCCTTGATCCACGCGAGTGGTTCAGATTGCAGTTCACCTTTCCAGTTGAGGTCTATGAGGAGAGGTGCACCTGTGAGTACTTCACTTCGCACCTTTTGCTTCACAATTTCCCCAGGGTTCTAAGTTGATACGGCTTCGATTTGTGGCTAAAGCCTAGCCCGACAAAGATGGGAAGGTGACTCGAGCGGACCTCAACAAAGAACCCGAAGATGTCTCACGCATGTTTGATCGCGTTGCACGTCGTTATGACCTACTCAATGACCTACTGAGCCTTGGCCAAACAAAGCGTTGGCGAAACCGTGTGACGAAGATGATTTCACCAAAACCTGGAATGAAAATCCTTGATATTGCTGCTGGTACTGGCGCTTCGAGTGCGCCGCTCGCGAAGGCAGGAGCAGGAGTGACTGCACTTGATTTCTCGAAAGGGATGTTGGAAGAAGGGCGACGACTTAGACCTGAGATAACTTTCATTGAAGGAGATGCACTCGCACTTGTATTCCCAGACTCGACTTTTGACGTTACGACAATTTCATTTGGACTTCGAAATACCAAAGATATAGTGAAAGCCTTAAGTGAGGCGCGACGTGTTACAAAAGAGAATGGATCGATCTATGTCGTGGAGTTCTCTCACCCGACATCACGAATCTTCCGCAGGATCTATCTCAACTATCTGATGCGATTACTTCCAAGGGTCGCTCGTATCTTCACGCAAAATCCAGATGCCTATGACTATCTTGCTGAATCGATAATTGCTTGGCCTAATCAAGCCGATCTCGGTGAAATCATGGCGAAGAGTGGGTGGCGAGAGGTCCATTGGGAGAATCTCACCTTCGGGGTTGTCGCAGTTCACACTGCCCGCAAGTAATCCCGATTTCTCCCTCTCAATACCCCCATTTAGGATGACCCCTTGTGAACCCCTACGTACCGATCATCGCCGTTTTCGCGGTCGGGTTCGGGTTCGGATTGATCTCACTCGTAGCTGGCGCCCTTACTGGACCGAAGCGATACAACCGTGCGAAGGCTGATGCTTATGAGTGCGGAATAGAACCAAGTCCACAAGCACAAGGTGGTGGACGTTTTCCAGTCAAATATTTCCTTACTGCGATGCTCTTCATCATCTTTGATATTGAAATCGTCTTCCTCTATCCATGGGCTGTCACATTCGATCAATTAGGAGTCTTTGGACTTGTCGAGATGGCGCTCTTCATCTCGACCATCTTCGTCGCCTATCTCTATGTATGGCGTCGTGGTGGATTGGAGTGGGACTAAATGGGTATTGAAGAGAAATTACCGAGTGGGTTCCTTCTCACTACTGTAGAAGGTCTCGCGAATTACATGCGCCGAAACTCACTTTGGCCGGCGACCTTCGGGCTTGCATGTTGCGCGATTGAGATGATGGCTGTTGGTGGTGGACGTTATGACCTTGCGCGTTTTGGAATGGAAGTATTTCGAGCATCGCCTCGCCAAGCAGATTTGATGATCGTTGCCGGTCGAGTCTCAAACAAGATGGCACCAGTTCTTCGACAAATCTACGACCAGATGGCAGACCCAAAGTGGGTGCTTTCGATGGGTGCTTGCGCATCATCAGGTGGCATGTTCAATAACTATGCGATCGTTCAAGGCGTCGACCATGTTGTTCCCGTTGACATATATCTTCCTGGGTGTCCGCCACGACCGGAGATGTTGATGGATGCGATTATCAAACTCCACGAGAAGATCAAGAATTCCAAGCTCGGTGTCAACCGTGAAGAAGTAGCGAAGGCTGCTGAAGCGGCAGCTCTTGCAGCAACCCCGACCCTTCAAATGAAGGGATTGTTGGCGTGAGCGATCTAAATGACCTTGATGGCGGGATGTTTGGCGTCAAAGGCACTGGCGATACATCGGGATATGGCGGCCTAGTTCGTGCTGCGGTAAGACCTGGATCAAGTCAGCGTCCTTATGGTTCGTATTTTGATGAAGTAGCTGATGAGCTAGAACGTGCCTATCCACTCTTTTCGGATGCGATTGAACGCGTAGTTGTAGATCGCGGAGAGTTGACGCTTCACATTAAACGCGAGCGATTGGTTGAAGTTGCGAAAATTCTTCGCGATACGCCATCGCTACGTTTCGAGTATTGCCTTGGCGTTAGCGGAGTCCACTACCCCGAAGAAAAAGGGCGCGAACTTCACGCGGTCTATCCACTCCTTTCAATGACTAATAATCGAAGGATTCGTCTGGAAGTTTCTGCACCGGAGTCTGACCCCCACATCCCTTCGCTGGTTGAAGTATGGGCAGGAAATAACTGGAACGAACGCGAGACCTACGACATGTTTGGGATCATCTTTGATGGTCACCCTGCACTCACACGCATCCTGATGCCAGATGACTGGCCCGGCCATCCGCAACGCAAGGATTATCCGCTCGGTGGAATTGAAGTCGAATACAAAGGTGCAGTCATTCCACCGCCAGATCAACGAAGGTCGTATCGCTAGATGAGTACCTTCAACGCAACTTACGATCCATACGCCTCTTCACGTGAGACGACGGAAGGCACGGTCTATTCCGTTACTGGTGGTGATTGGGATCAGATTGCAACTGAAATCGGTGAGAGCAAAGAAGAACGCGTTGTCGTCAATATGGGCCCACAACATCCTTCTACACATGGCGTGCTCCGTTTGATGTTGGAACTTGAAGGAGAGACGGTCACTGAATGTCGTTGCGGCATCGGCTACCTCCATACCGGCATTGAAAAGAACTGTGAATTCCGCACCTGGACTCAAGGTGTCACTTTTGTCACTCGAATGGACTACCTGGCGCCGATATTCAATGAGACTGCATATTGCCTTGGTGTAGAGAGGCTGCTCGGCATAACTTCGGATGTACCCGAGCGCGCGACTGTCATCCGCGTGATGATGATGGAGTTCAATCGCATCTCATCACATATGGTCGCTCTTGGTACAGGTGCATTGGAACTTGGTGCGCTCTCCCCAATGCTCTTTGCTTTCCGTGAGCGAGAGAAGGTCTTGGATATCTTCGAACATATCTCAGGGCTTCGAATGAACATGGCCTATGTGCGGCCAGGCGGTGTCGCGCAGGATCTGCCACAAGGTTCGCTCACGAAGATTCGCGAGACCGTGAAGGAACTTCGAAAGAATTTCAAAGACAATGAGAAACTCCTGGTAGGAAATTCGATTTGGGTCAAGCGAACGAAAGATGTCGGATATCTCGACCTCGCCGGGTGCACCACGCTTGGCGTTACCGGTCCAGTCCTTCGAGCCACTGGCCTGCCATGGGATCTTCGAAAGACTCAGCCTTATTGCGGGTATGAGGATTATCAGTTCGATGTTGTCACGGCAAACACCGGAGATACCTATGGACGCTTCTTGATCCGTATGGGCGAGCTCGAGCAATCGCTTCGTATCATCGAACAATGCGTTGCGAAACTTGAGAAGTTAGAGGGCGCACCTGTGATGGTCGCTGATAAGAAGATCGCTTGGCCAGCACAACTTGCACTTGGTGGTGATGGGCTTGGAAATTCCCTTGAGCACATTCGAAACATCATGGGCGAATCGATGGAGGCTTTGATTCATCACTTCAAGCTGGTCACCGAAGGATTTCGAGTTCCAGCGGGTCAGGTCTATACAGCTGTGGAGTCGCCACGAGGCGAATTAGGCGTGCATCTGGTCAGTGATGGTGGGACAAGGCCGTATCGAGTCCATTTCCGCGAGCCTTCGTTCAACAATCTGCAATCAACTGCTGCGATGGTGGAGGGCGGTCAGGTTGCTGATGTGGTCGCTGCTGTTGCTTCGATTGATCCAGTTATGGGTGGTGTTGATCGATAATGCCATTCTCTGACTCTCACTTTGATGCCATGACGAAGATCATTGCGCGGTATCCACGATCGCGTTCTGCAATCATGCCATTACTTCATTATGTGCAGTCAATTGATGGCTATGTTACGCAAGAGGGAATTGAGATTATCGCCCAGAAGTTGCAGCTTGAGACGGCTGAAGTCAACGCAGTGGCAACCTTCTACACTCAATACAAGCGAAAGCCTGTTGGTCAATATCACGTTGGTGTCTGCACCAACACTCTCTGCGCCATCATGGGTGGCGATGCGATTTATCAATCACTCCTTGAGCACCTTGAGATAGAAAATGATGGCGTAACTGCAGATGGCAAAGTCTCGGTCGAACATATTGAATGTAATGCTGCATGTGATTATGCACCGGTTGTGATGGCGAACTGGGAGTTCTACGACAACCAGACGCCAGAGAGTGCGAAAAATTTGGTCGATGCGATGCGACAAGGAAATCCCCCAGCACCGACTCGTGGGCCGAATCGACTTGTGAGTTGGAAGGAAGCCTCAGCAGTTCTCGCTGGATTTAATGACGGTCTTGCCGGTGAAGGTGTCCAAGCAGGAGAGCCAACACTTCTTGGTTTGAAGATTGCACAAGGTAAAGCAGGGGAGAATCGATGAGCGCGTTGACGCCAGTCCTCTCTGCCTTCTGGGATCAGAAGGATTCATTCACCATTGCGGGTTACAAGCGAAATGGTGGCTACAAAGCAGTGGAAGAGGCTCTTTCTATGGAGCCAGATGCCATCATTCAAATGGTCAAGGATTCAGGGCTTCGTGGCCGAGGCGGCGCAGGATTTCCGACTGGAATGAAGTGGGGATTCATCCCACAAGGAGATAACAAAGATCACTACTTAGTGGTTAATGCAGATGAATCAGAACCAGGAACATGCAAAGACACTCCCCTTCTCTTGGCCAATCCTCATGTCTTGATCGAAGGCGTGATCATCGCTTCTTACGCAATTCGCGCCAATCATGCTTTCATCTACATTCGTGGTGAGGTTACGCATGTGATTCGTCGCGTGCAACAAGCGATCGAAGATGCCTATAAAGATGGTCTACTAGGAAAGAACATTCGAGGTAAGGGTTTTGATCTCGAGTTAGTCCTTCACGTTGGCGCTGGTGCATATATCTGCGGTGAAGAAACTGCGCTCCTTGATTCCCTCGAGGGATTCCGTGGACAGCCACGCCTTCGCCCACCATTTCCTGCGATCGCAGGGCTTTATGCGCGTCCAACCGTGGTCAACAACGTCGAGTCAATCGCATCCGTTCCTTCAATCATTGAAAAAGGTGCAGAGTGGTTTGCATCGATGGGCACTGAGAAGTCGAAGGGCTACACCCTCTACTCGCTCTCCGGGCATGTGAAGAATCCAGGACAATTCGAAGCGCCGCTCGGTATCACTCTTCGTGAGTTGATTGAAATGGCGGGTGGAATAAGAGCCGGACATCGATTGAAGTTCTGGACTCCTGGTGGTTCATCTACACCGATGTTCACCGATGCCCATCTTGATACTCCGTTGGATTATGAAGGTGTAGCAGCAGCCGGTTCGATGCTTGGCACCAAAGCACTTCAAATCTTTGATGAAACCACCTGCGTCGTCCGCGCCGTACTCCGTTGGACCGAGTTTTATAAGCATGAATCATGCGGAAAATGCACGCCTTGTCGCGAAGGAACGTGGTGGTTGGTCCAGGCGCTAAAGAATCTTGAAAATGGTGAAGGTAAACCAGAGGATCTCGATAAGTTGCTTGACCTCTGCGACAACATCATGGGTCGTTCTTTCTGTGCCTTGGCTGATGGCGCAGCAAGCCCGATCATCTCCTCGCTCCAGTACTTCAGGGATGAATACCTAGAGCATCTACGGAATGGTGGTTGTCCATTCGATCCTGCAGCCTCGACGATATTTGAAGGCGTAGGTGTGCGATGAGTATCCAAGAAGTTAATCGCACTGGAACGAGTGAGCTAGAACCAGCGGTCGAAATGGTGACGCTAACAATCGATGGTTTTGAAGTAACAGTCCCAAAGGGGACTCTTGTGATTCGTGCTGCGGAACGACTTGGAATCCAAATTCCTCGCTTCTGTGATCATCCACTTCTCGATCCAGTCGGCGCATGCCGCCAATGCTTAGTTGAGATCGAAGTAAATGGTCGTAAGTTTCCAAAACCGCAAGCATCCTGCACCATCCCAGTAGAGCCAGGGATGGTGGTAAACACACAACTCACCTCGACTGTTGCTGACAAAGCACAACAAGGCGTGATGGAACTCTTGCTAATCAATCATCCGCTTGATTGTCCAGTCTGCGATAAAGGTGGCGAGTGCCCACTTCAGAATCAAGCGATGTCCAATGGTCGCGGTGAATCGCGATACGAAGGCAAGAAGCGCACCTTCGAGAAACCAATCAACATCTCAGCTCAAGTTCTCCTAGATCGAGAACGTTGCATTCTCTGTGCCCGTTGCACCAGATTCTCCGATCAGATTGCAGGCGATCCATTCATCACACTCAATGAACGAGGCGCACTGCAACAGGTTGGTATCTACGAGAAAGAGCCATTTGAGTCCTATTTCTCCGGAAATACGGTGCAAATTTGTCCAGTCGGTGCGTTAACTGGAGCCTCTTATCGATTCCGCGCACGGCCATTTGATCTTGTCTCCACTCCATCGGCATGTGAGCACTGTGCATCAGGGTGCGATATGAGAAGTGATGTAAGGCGAGGCAAGACTCTTCGTCGCCTTGCTGGTGATGACCCGTCGGTCAATGAAGAGTGGAATTGCGATAAAGGACGGTGGGCATTCAAGTACGCCCATCAAGATCGCATCACAGCACCGATGATTCGAGATGAAAGTGGCGAGCTTCGTGAAGCGTCGTGGCCCGAAGCGCTCGCCGTCGCAGCAGAGGGTTTAAGCGTCAATCGAAGCGCTGTTCTCACGGGTGGACGCGTCACCGTCGAGGATGCCTATGGTTATGCAAAGTTTGCCCGAATAGCCCTTCGAACAAATAACATCGATTTCCGCGCCCGTTTCAATTCAGAAGAAGAACGAGAGTTCCTTGCAACTCTTGCGACAACAACTGTTAAGTACTCTGATATCGATCAGGCAGATCAGGTCGTGCTTCTTGCCTTCGAACCAGAGGAAGAATCACCGATTATCTTCCTTCGCATCTTGAAGCAGGTAAGAAAACGCTCCCTCAAAGTCGTCTCCGTTGCGCCATTCACCAGCAGAGGAAACTCCAAACTCGGTGCTGAAGTAATAAAAAATGTAGGTAACGAACCTTCGGAAATCGCTTCGCTTGCTCTCACTTCAAAGTCAGTGGTCTTGGTTGGAGAACGTCTCGCAGAGATCGCTGGTGCACTTTCATCCGCTAAGGCGCTCGTTGAGAAGACGGGTGCAAAGATGGCCTGGATTCCACGCAGGGCTGGTGAGCGGGGTGCACTTGAAGCGGGCGCAATCGGAAATCTTCTCCCGGGTGCAAGACCAGTGAAGGATCCTGCTGCTCGGGTGGATCTACAGACGGCTTGGTCAGTCGAGTCGATCCCGAGTGAGCCCGGCCTTGGCACCGATCAGATTTTGGAAGCGCTGCATAAGGGCGATATCGAGGCGCTCTTGGTTGGCGGTGTCGATCCTTTCGATATCTCCCGAGATGCGATTGAGGGATTGAAGAAAGCTTTTGTCGTGAGCCTTGAGATAAGAAATAGCGCGATGACTGAGATTGCGGATGTGGTTCTTCCTGTTGCGGCTGTCGTTGAGAAGAGTGGGTCATTCACGGATTGGCAAGGATCCCGCCGTTCATTCGACGCAGCAGTGAGTGATTCATTGCAACGTAGTGATCTTCGAGTTCTCTCAATGCTCGCAGAAGAGATGCAACGTCCGATTCATCTCCCGACAGTGGCTGCTGCTTCCAAAGAGATTGCCGCACTAGGCACATGGGATGGAAACCCTGCGACCTTTGCCCCAAGTGCTTCGATAGCTTCGAAAGTTCCAAGTGAGAATCAAGCGCTTCTCACCTCTTGGCGAAATCTTCTTGATGAAGGAACTCTTCAAAGCGGCGAACCAAATCTCGCTGCTACCGCGAAGAAAGCAGAGTGTGTGATCTCAGCGGATCGTGCCGAACGCCTGGGAGTCAAGGATGGGGACCTGATTCGAATTAGCAATGAGATTGGTTCGATGACCCTTCCGGCGCGAATCGGAGATATTGATTTTCGCGCGATTTGGATTCCTCGTAACTCCAAAGGTTCAAGGCCGTTGCTAGAACTCGGCACCTGCACTCATTCTCTTGTGACGGTGGTGAAAGCATGAACGAGTTTCCGATGACAACGACCGAACTGATTGGCACAGATCCAGGCTGGCTGATCGCGGTCAAGGCGCTCTTGGTCTTTGCAATCTGCGTACTCCTCACGCTCTTTTCGATCTGGGCAGAACGTCGAGTAGTCGCGCGGATGCAGATGAGGCTTGGGCCAAATCGCGTAGGCAAATTCGGCCTGCTGCAAAGCCTTGCCGATGGCGTGAAATTGGCCTTCAAAGAGGATTTGATCCCGAAAGCCGCTGACAAAATCGTCTTCGTCATCGCGCCACTCATCAGCGTTTCCGTCTGTTTTCTCGCTTTCGCAGTCATCCCGATGTCAGGGCCTGTGACGATGTTCGGTCGCCAGACTGCAATGCAGTTGACTGATTTTCCAGTAGCAGTCCTTTACATACTCGCTGCGACATCGATTGGTGTCTACGGAATAGTCCTTGCCGGATGGTCATCAGGTTCCACTTATCCCCTGCTCGGTGGGCTTCGATCCAGTGCACAAGTGATCTCTTATGAAGTCGCTATGGGACTTTCTCTTGTTGCGGTCTTCATTTATTCGGGGTCGATGTCGACCTCTGAAATCGTCGCATCACAAGATCGGTTCTGGTACGCGGTGGTTCTCTTTCCTTCATTCATCATCTATGTAATCTCGATGGTCGGTGAGACCAATCGCGCGCCATTTGATCTCGCTGAGGCAGAAGGTGAGTTAGTGGGTGGATTTCACACCGAGTACTCATCGCTTAAATTCGCACTCTTCTTCTTGGCTGAATATGTAAACATCCTTGCAGTCTCTGCACTCGCCACAACTCTCTTCCTTGGTGGATATCGTGCGCTTCCAGGACTCGGCTTTACGGAGAGTTGGCTCGGTGGTTGGTTCACGATGGTCTGGTTCTTCGCGAAAGTTCTTCTCTTCTTCTTCCTCTTCATCTGGCTACGAGGAACGCTTCCAAGGCTTCGATACGACCAGTTCATGAAGTTCGGCTGGAAGGTACTGATCCCAGCTTCAATCGCATGGATCATGATCGTTGCAACGCTTCGAGTCCTCTCAGCAGAAGGAGCGCCACAGATTGTTATCGGTGGCTTTACCGCCTCGATGGTTCTTCTAGTTCTTGCTGGTACCTCCATATACGAGCGTTCAAAGGTGCGCGCTGAAGCGAGGGCTCACGAAGTACCCGAAATGCCAGAGCCAACTTTTCCGCTTCCGGTGATGCCATCTGGGCGAACCAGCGCCGCTGGAATCTTGCCCACAAGAAGTATTGAAGGGGGCGACGGCGATGAGTAATGAGCTAGTTCCACATCAATCTGATGAGGTGGCGCCACTTCGAAAAGCAGAGAGTGAGGTAGCGCCAGTTACCGATAAGGGCGCTGCAAGCCTCTTCAATCAACTCAAAGGTTTCTGGGTCACTTTCCGCACCATGTTCAAGAAGGTGAACACAGTCGAATACCCTGAAGTTAAGGAAGCAACTGCGCCACGTTTTCACGGCAGACATCAACTCAATCGCCATCCTGACGGTCTCGAGAAGTGCATTGGCTGTGAGCTCTGTGCCTGGGCGTGCCCTGCTGATGCAATCTATGTCGAAGGTGAGAGCAATACCGAAGCGGCTCGTTATTCACCAGGAGAGCGATACGGCAAGGTCTATCAAATCAATTACCTTCGCTGCATCTTCTGTGGTCTTTGCATAGAAGCATGTCCGACTAGGGCACTTACGATGACTAATGAGTATGAACTTGCAGATAACGATCGCGGGAAATTGATCTTTGAGAAAGATGATCTATTGGCGCCACTTCGTGCCGGAATGTTGCCTCCGCCTCACCCAATGTATCCCGATGCAGATCACCATACTTACTATCGAGGTGAGGTTCCTGGTGCGAGCCCACTCCAAGAAAATGTCGCAAAAAATGTCTCACGTAATATTTCGGAGAGTAATCAATGAATCAACTGGCCTTTGAGGTAGGACAGACTGCGACTCCGGAAGCAGTTCAGTTCTACATACTGGCTCCGATTGCTGTTCTCGCAGCACTCGGCATTTTGGTGGTAAAGAAGGCCGTCCATGCTGCGCTTTTGATGGCGTGGATCATGATCACACTCGCGATCTTCTACATCGCAAATGGCGCGGCATTCCTTGGCGTGGTTCAGGTAGTGGTCTACACCGGCGCGGTGATGATGCTCTTCCTCTTCATTCTGATGCTGGTAGGCGTTGATTCCTCGGACTCCCTGAAAGAAAATCTCAAAGGAGTAAGGCCGATTGCAATCACCGCATCGGTCGGTATTGCGCTACTTCTAGTCTCCCTAATCTCTCGGGCATCACTCGGCCGTGAGGCTGTTGGTATCGAAGTGATGAATAGCTTCGGAAATGTCGAAGGAATAGCAAGCCTGCTCTTCACCAAATATGTCTGGGCCTTTGAGTTCATCTCTGCGCTCTTGATCACTGCGGCAGTTGGGGCGATGGTTCTTGCCCATTCGCAAAAGAGCGCTGATGCGCAGAAGTCCCAGCGAGTGAAATCTGTTGCGCGATTCCGCGGTGAATCACTCGGCACTGCTGCCGGTCTACCTGGATCTGGAGTATTCGCAAGACATAACGCCGTCGACGTCCCAGCACTCTTGCCAGATGGAACACCTTCTGAGCTCTCAGTTTCAAAGACCTTGAAAGCTCGCGGAGATGTGATTGATGGCGGTAAGTACGCACTTGATCAACTCCCCAAGGCCAATGAGGCCGATAAGGATTTCGAGGGCCGGTAAATGGATATCTCCTACTACCTCTACCTCTCGGCGATTCTCTTCACGATTGGTGCTGTCGGCGTCGTAATCCGACGCAACGCAATTGTCATGTTCATGTGTATTGAGTTGATGCTCAATGCAGCAAACCTTGCCTTCGTTACCTTTGCTCGAATAAATGGCAATCTTGAAGGCCAGATGGTTGCCTTCTTTACGATGGTGGTGGCTGCCTGTGAAGTTGTGGTTGGTCTTGCGATCATCGTGATGATCTATCGGTCCCGTCGCTCTGCATCTGTCGATGATGCAAGTTTGTTGAGGCGATAGGCGATGGAGTCCACGATGACTTTGACGAGTAACACCCTGGTCTATTTTGTTGCGCTACCTCTTCTTAGTGCAGCGCTCCTTCTCCTTCTCGGAAGGAAGGCGGATCGTTGGGGCCACGTGCTTGCGACGACAGTTGCTGGGGCGACCTTCGTCTTTGGTCTCATCGAGCTCGTTGCGATGATGGGAAGAGATGAGTATTCGAGGGCAATCCATCAGAAAGTCTTCACTTGGATCTCGGTAGGTTCCTTCCAAGTCGATGCAGCGCTTCTCTTGGACCAACTCTCTATCTGCTTTGTCCTGCTCATCACCGGTGTCGGAACCCTGATACATATCTATTCGATTGCCTATATGGCAGAAGATCCCGATCGCCGTCGCTTCTTTGCCTACCTCAATCTTTTCATTGCGGCGATGCTCCTTTTAGTTCTCGGGGATTCCTTCCTCAATCTCTATGTTGGATGGGAGGGTGTTGGACTCGCGTCTTACCTGCTGATTGGATTCTGGAATAAGAAGGCTGAGTATGCGACTGCGGCTAAGAAGGCTTTTGTAGCTAACCGCGTTGGTGACCTCGGATTGTCGATTGCCATCATGATCGCTTTTGCTGTCTTTGGCACCGTCACCTTCAAAGGAATAGAAGCGCAGGCCGAGTCAGCCTCCCAGGCTGCGATGGTCGCGATTGGATTGATGCTTTTGCTTGCAGCGGCAGGTAAATCTGCGCAATTTCCATTGCAGTCTTGGCTTGGTGATGCAATGGCAGGCCCGACCCCGGTGTCGGCGCTAATCCATGCTGCGACGATGGTGACCGCAGGTGTCTACCTCATAGTCCGCTCGAACTTCATCTTTGATAATGCTCCGACAGCGCAGTTTGTCGTTGTACTGGTTGGCGCTATCACTCTGCTCTTTGGTGCCATCATCGGTATGGCGAAAGATGACATCAAGAAAGCGCTTGCTGCATCGACGATGTCACAGATCGGCTACATGGTCCTTGCTGCTGGCCTTGGACCTATTGGCTATGCATTTGCGATCATGCATCTTCTCACTCACGGATTCTTCAAAGCAGGAATGTTCCTCGGTGCAGGTTCTGTCATGCATGGCATGAATGACGAAGTGAATATGCGTCGGTATGGCGGGCTCGCACGTTACATGCCAATCACAACAGTGACATTTGGCCTTGGCTACCTTGCGATAATCGGAGTACCACCGTTTGCTGGCTTCTACTCGAAAGACAAGATCATCGAAGCAGCCTTCAATCTTGGTGGGAGCAAAGGAATCATCTTCGGTTCGATCACACTCCTTGGTGCAGTAATCACTGCCTTCTATATGACTCGAGTCTTCATGATGACATTCCTCGGCAAGAAGCGGTGGAGTGAAGGCGTGCATCCTCATGAATCGCCATTTCTGATGTGGGCCCCGATGGTCCTTCTCGCAGTCGGTTCGGTTGCGTCAGGATTCCTGCTCTATAGCGGAAAACGGCTTGAATATTGGCTAAAACCGGTTGTAGATAAGCATGGACATAGCCACGAGGAATTCCTCTCGCACAGCACGGTCACAACCCTTGCTCTATCAGCAGTCGCTATTGGCGTGGCGATTGCGATTGTGAAGTATCGGGGTGAGGTACCAAGTTCTGCACCAGAGAAAGTTTCGTTCTTGACCAAGGCGGCGCGACGAGATCTTTTGCAGGATGATTTCAACGAAGCAGTATTGATGCGTCCAGGTCAGGGACTGACCAAGGCACTGGTCGCCACCGATGAGAAGGTCATTGATGGTGCGGTTCGAGTTGTTGCTGGAGCTGCTCTCGGTAGTGCGCGTGGACTTCGGTCGATCCAGAGTGGGTACGTTAGAAATTATGCGCTCTTGATTCTTGTAGGTGTGGCGGTACTGATTGCGGCGATCTGGGTGATCACAGCATGAGTGCGCTAACCGTCCTCGGGATTCTTCCGCTTCTCGGCGCTCTAGTTGTTGCAACTCTTGGAAAGAGTGATGCTAAGAGAGCAAAGTTAGTAGCGCTCCTTGCTTCAACTATCACTGCCCTCTACGCGATCTTTGTAGCAGTTGGTTTTGAGGTTGATCGGCCCGGCTTCCAATTCGTGGAGAGCCGAGACTGGATCCCAGCTTTCGGCATTACCTACGGAGTTGGTGTCGATGGGCTTTCACTTGTGCTGATTCTTCTCGCCGTCATCTTGGTTCCTATTGTTATCTTGGCAGGTTGGGATGAGGCAGAGAGTGGAAGATGGAGCGCAAAGACCTTTTACATTCTCATTCTCATACTCGAGACGATGATGATCGGAGTCTTTGCAGCGACCGATCTCTTCCTCTTCTATGTCTTCTTCGAAGCGATGCTAGTCCCGGTCTACTTCCTCATCGGTGGTTATGGCTCAGGTGAGCGAATCCAGGCGGCGGTCAAGTTCTTGCTCTATAGCCTCTTTGGCGGACTTCTCATGCTCGCATCTCTGATCGGCCTCTATGTGATGGCCAATGATCAGATAGGAAAGACCTTCGATATAACAGCGCTCTCACGGCTTGAGATGAGTTCAACGACTGAACATCTTCTCTTCCTTGGCTTCTTCATCGCATTTGCTATCAAGGCTCCGCTCTGGCCAGTTCACACCTGGTTGCCCGATGCCGCGAAGTCAGCGACTCCTGGGACCTCAGTCCTTCTTCTAGGTGTCCTGGACAAGGTAGGCACTTTCGGAATGATTCGTTACTGCATCGAACTCTTTCCAAATGCCTCTAAGACTTTCACGCCTCTGATTGTCACACTTGCTGTCATCTCGATTATCTACGGCGCATTCCTTGCCATCGGTCAGAAGGAAATCAAGCGACTGATTGCATTCACTTCCATCTCTCACTTTGGATTTATCGTGATGGGAATCTTTGCTATGACCACGCAAGGTCATTCAGGATCGGCCCTGTACATGGTCAATCACGGTTTCTCGACTGCGGCCTTGTTCCTTGTAGCAGGATGGATGATCAAGCGCCGAGGATCTTCACTCATTGCAGATTTTGGCGGATTACAACGTGTTACCCCAGTTCTGGCTTGGAGCTTCTTCATCGCAGGGCTTTCTGGGCTTGCGCTACCTGGTCTCTCTAGTTTTGTCAGTGAGATTCTGGTCTTGGTGGGTACTTACACCCGTTATCCAGTAGCCGCGGTGATTGGTGGATTCGGAATCATCCTTGCTGCGCTTTATATTCTGATTCCAGTACAGCGAACCCTTCATGGTCCGACGACTCCAGGCAATGAGAACCTCAGTGATCTCAATCTTCGAGAGAAAATTGCAATCGCTCCGGTTATCGCGCTGATCGTCCTTCTCGGCTTCTACCCGAAGCCGGCACTTGATCTCATTAATCCTGTCGCAGAGACCACCATCGCCAAAGCTGGATTCACAGATCCAGCGCCAACTGTTGGGAGTGAGCGCCGATGACCGTCTTCAACACTCCATCTCTTCAATACGGCGCACTCTTGCCGATCCTTACCGTCTTTATCGGAGCGGTGATCGGAGTGCTAGTTGAGACATTTGTGAAGCCTACGATGCGTCGATTTGTTCACTCACTCCTCACTCCTGCGGTCTTGCTCGTTGCACTCTTCCAGGTGATTGCCAATCGAGAGACTGTCACTACGACGGCCGCTATTGGCTCTGTCGTCATTGATGGTCCCGTCATCATCGCTCAAGGAATCCTTCTACTCCTCTCACTCCTTGCACTTCTTTTTGTCTTGGATGTCGACTCCTTTGCCCCAGAGGCTTCAGCCTTGCCAGGATCAGAGGAAGAGAAGCGAGCCATTGCCTCCGGTAAGCAGCAAACTGAGATCTTCCCGCTCATGCTCTTCTCGATTTCAGGGATGATGCTCTTTCCGGCAGCGAGTGATCTGATCACGCTCTTTGTCGCTCTCGAGGTTCTCTCGCTTCCGCTCTATCTCATGGCGGGCCTCTCTCGTCGGAGAAGACTCTTCTCACAAGAGTCCGCCCTCAAGTACTTCCTACTAGGCGCATACTCCTCTGCCTTCTTTATCTTCGGCGCAGCATTCCTCTATGGATATGCCGGAGCAATCACTTTTCCCGAAATACGAAATGCTGTAATCGAATCTGCCGGCAACGATGTGATTCTCTTGATTGGAATCGTTTTCGTCTCAGTAGGCTTGCTCTTCAAAGTTGGCGCAGTCCCATTCCATGCATGGACACCTGACGTCTATCAAGGCGCCCCAACTCCAATTACGGGATTCATGGCTGCAGCAACGAAGGTGGCAGCATTCCTAGCAACCCTTCGAATCTTCTATACCGTCGTCGACGGTGCGCTCTGGCAATGGCAACCAATGTTGAGCGCAGTCGCGATCATCACCATGGCTTTCGGATCGATTGTTGCGATTGCTCAGCGAGATGTGAAGCGGATGCTTGCCTATTCTTCAATTGCTCACGCCGGCTTTCTCTTGGCCGGAGTCGTTGCATTCAACAAAGAGGGCCTTGAGAGCTCGCTCTTTTATCTTTTTGCTTATGGCGTCGCGACGCTTGGTGCATTCGGGATAGTCACGTTGATTCGTGATGGACAGGGTGAAGTGACCGACTTGAATCGTTGGGCAGGACTTGGCAAGAAGTCCCCCGCCATGGCATCGCTTTTTGCCTTGTTTTTGCTGGCTTTTGCAGGTATTCCGCTTACCTCGGGCTTCATCGGAAAGTTCTCTATCTTTAGCGCTGCCTATCAAGGCGGGCTGCAATCTCTGGTAATCGTTGGTGTGCTTTCGAGTGCAGTCGCTGCCTTCTTCTATATTCGAGTGATTGTCTTGATGTTCTTTACCGATGCCAGTGACCCCAGTGTGAGTGTGACCTTGCCTACACGAAGGTCACTAATTGGCGTCTGGAGCGCTGCGATTGTGACTGTTGCGTTAGGAGTACTCCCAACTTCAACTCTTCGTTTCATCACTGACCTCGCTATCTTTGCCCGGTGACCGCCCCCCAACTAGCGATTCCCGGAATCGAGCCGCTCCTTGCTGCAGACCTCACTCAAGGTCTTGCGAAGGTAGAGGAACTTCTTGAGAGTCACATCCAAGGCGACTATCCATTAGTTGAAGAGACCTCGCGCCATCTCGTCCTCGCTGGTGGCAAACGACTTCGCCCACTTCTAGTTCTGCTGACATCGCACTTGGGGCCTGAACGTGGGATGGATATCTACAAAGCGGCGGTTGCCTGCGAACTAACCCATCTTGGGACGCTCTACCACGATGATGTCATGGATGAAGCGGCCCTTCGAAGAGGAGTATCTAGCGCTAATTATCGATGGGGTAATGCGGTCGCAATCCTCACCGGTGATTACCTTTTCGCAAAGACCTCAGCGCTCCTGGCTGAGGTAGGGCCCGAGGCTGTCTTACTTCAGGCACTGACCTTTGAACGCCTTGTGATTGGACAGATCCAAGAGACTCAAGGACCTGCAACGGGTGAAGACGCGATGGAGCATTACATGAAGGTAGTCGCAAATAAGACTGCTTCACTTATCTCAACCTCTGCCAGGTTCGGTGCAATGCTCTCTGGTGCAGATCCTCGGATCACTGAAACGATGACTGAGTTTGGAGAGGTGATCGGAATCGCCTTCCAACTGGCTGACGACATCATCGATATCGCTAGCGAAAGTAGAGAGTCAGGGAAGGTTCCAGGCACTGATCTGAAAGAGGGCATTCCAACCCTTGTGACTCTCTTAGTTCAACAATCAACTGACCAGGCAGATGCTGACCTCAAAGAGATACTGCGCTCACCGATCCAAGATGATGAAGTTCTAGCGGATGTCTTAGCTCGACTTCGAGGACATGATGCTTTGCTGCAGGCAAAGGCAAGGCTTATGGCGATTGCAAATCGTTCTGAGCGGCTACTCGAAGACCTTCCAGATTCCCCTGTAAAACAAGCCTTATTCGGGCTAATTGGGGCGATTGTCAACCGAACGGCTTGATCTAACGAGGTCGCGTCCAAGAATTATTAGCGCGATCCAGATGAAAACGAATCCGATTAGCTTTATTTGGTTCATATCCTCATGGTTGACACCCACTCCAATGAAGAACATGATTGTTGGTGTCATATATTGAAGCAAGCCAACAGTGACAAGCGGTAGTCGATTGGTGGCACCATTGAAGAATAGAAGCGGTGTTACTGTCGCTAGGCCAGTGGTCAGTAGTAGTAATGAGATTCCCCAAGACTTACCGAAAGAAGCGCTACCTTCAATTTCCAGGAAGATGAGATAACCGGCGCTGGGAAAGAGTGCAACAAAGGTCTCGACCGATAGCGAATCCAGAGCGCCTAGTTTGAGTCGCTTCTTTATCAAGCTGTAGCTACCCCAGGTCGATGCCAGGACCAGTGCAATCCATGGAAGTGCGCCATAACCGATAGTTAGGATTATGACTCCGCCTCCTGCGATGAGGAGGGCTATGCGCTGTGCAGTGCGAATCTGCTCTTTAAGGATGAAGAGACCAAAAGAAGCGGTCACTAGTGGTGTGATGTAGTAACCAAGCGCCGATTCGACCACCCGATCGGCATTGACCGCCCAGATGAAGGTGCCCCAGTTGATTGTGAGTAAGAGTGAGGCGAAGGCGAGGATTCGGAAGGTCTTCAACTCTCGAATCAGCCCCCAAAAAACCTTGATTTTGCTGGCAAATTTGAGAAAAAGAAGACAGACCAGAAGTGACCAGATGCCTCTGTGGACCAAGATCTCGGCGGGGGAGACTGAGCCCAACCACTTCCAATAGAAAGGAAGTAAGCCCCAAAGCGAGTAAGCAGAGACGCCGTAGAAGATGCCGGTGCGGTAGGAAGAACGGTCCTTATTCAATCCATTCACCGATTAACGGTAATTCGTGAACTGGATGGCGAAATCTAGATTTGCACCTTTGATGAGGGCTATTGCATCTTGAAGATCATCTTTACTCTTGCTGGAAACCCGTAGTTCATCGCCCTGAATCTGCGCTTTGATGCTCTTTGGCCCAGAGTCCTTAAGCAGTTTAGTTACCTTCTTCGCGTTCTCTTGTGAGATACCTTCCTTTGTCACAATCACAATCTTATGTTCCTTGCCACTGAGCTCTGGTTCACCTGCCTCAATCGACTTCAAAGAGACGCTTCGTTTGACTAGTTTCTCTTTGAAAACCTCTAAGGCGGCCTTTGCACGCTCTTCAGTCTCGGAAGTGATCGTTATTTTCTCACCACTCTTAGCGATATTGGTTCCAGTGTTCTTGAAATCGAAGCGAGTCTCGAGTTCTCGAGAGCATTGATTTATTGCATTATCTAACTCTGCTTGATTGATTTTGGATACAACATCGAAACTTGAATCAGCCATTTTGCCCCTCGGAGGTAAGGCCAAATACTAGCCGTTGGAAGAAGAGGTTCAAAACGAAAGACGAGCCAGATTTCTTTACAAGACTGATTTCCTTTAAATTATTGCTTAGGTATCACCGTATAGCTGTGTGCAAGTTGAAGATTCTTGCGACCGGAATCCTCCTTGCGTGCAGCCAGGAAATATTCAACTTTTGCCTCTGATGGAGAGACGCTGACACGAATATGTCCCGAGTTCGGCGCCTTCACTCCACTCTTGTATGCACTCTCATTGAACATACTAAATGTGTCATCAGCTGGATTTGGTAGAGCCTGGTAAATCAACCCATCGCGTTCCTGAGTTACGAAGATATGGTCATGTCCTTGAAAGAAGATGGATACTTTGTTTTTCACCATCAGGTCATGAATGGGTAGATCCCAGTTGGGTCGTTGTTCTTTGAAAGTTGTGCTGCCTTTTGGATCTTTTCCGCCCCACTCGTAATTTTCTGAGATTTCTATGGCGCCGCGCCCGGTACCCATCACGTGGTGCGCGAATACGAACTTGAAGGTAGCCGTGCTCTTTTCGAGGGTTTCTTTGAGCCAGAAATACTGCTCATCACCGATGCCAATTTCCCACTGATTGGAGGTTTTTCCTGCACCCGAGCTACCGGATCCCGCCGTGCCAGAATTCTGATTCTTCTTCTGCCCTTTTGCCCCAGCTGTTGCAGTAGATGACTCTGACGTGCTGTCACCAGAGGTATCACCCGCGACGTTATCCACGGGTTTCTTCGAATGCCAATAAGGATCTAGCACTACGAAAAGTGCATTTCCCCACTCCCACGCATAGTAATCGCGAAGAAGTCCTACTCCATCAATTTGAACTTTGTCTCCGGTATAAAAACCATCTGGTGCGGGAAGTGGGAAGTATTTGACTCGAGCGCTACCGGCAAGGACTGCTGGATTAGTGAGGGTGCCATCGAGTAAGTAGGCGGCTGCTTGTTCGTGATTGCCATTGACAAGAAAGAGAGGAACTGAACCTCCGATGGCTTCAAGCCATTGACGATGAGTCAGATAAACCTTTTCCACATTCGCTTTGTTAGCCTGACCTTTTGAAATCAAAGGATCAATACTGAAGTCATCACCCATCATTATGTGAAAGTCCGGTAGTTGACTCAAGATATTTGCAAGGGCAACCTTATAAAGGGCCTCATTGAACATCTTTCCTTTGCGTTCTGGGTGGGTATCACCGTGTGCAGTAAAGACGAAGGGAGTTCCAGGGTTGCGCTGTGTGACGAATGAACTCTGCTTTCCTCTGACTATAGATTTTGATCCACTGTCGGTGAAGCTGACTCGATAGTAGATCTTTGAATTCGCCCGAAGTTTCGTCAGATCAAAAATCGCTGGAGTTCCAGGTTCAATCTCTTGTACCGGACTCTTTGCCGAGTACTTAGTTTTACTTGTGCCATATTCAATGAATGCATTGATCTTCTTTGTGCTCATCACACTTACGGCAATTGAAGTATCAGTGGGTCGCCCGAGCAGGACTTTTACCTCAGTGGCGGATGCGGCAAAGACTTTGCCCACCGGCGACATCAACGCGGATGCCACTACTGCCCACCTGAGTAGTTCTCGACGGTTGATTTCGTGTTGACTGAGTGTGGTTTTCATAATAAGTAAGGTATAGACCAAGACTGGCGAAGTCCTCTCTGAATCCATACGGAATTCATGTGAATGCAGAAGCTTGGTCACTTCGCCTCACCAGATCCCATCCCCGAGAGGGTGGGCCTCTAGTGAGCAGGAAATGAGCTATCGGGGTGGGCTCGACGGCCCTCTCGCCTCAGGGTCTGAGCGTGGGAAAGTGGGGGGCAGGAGTGAGCATATTGCTCAAGTTCTCAGCAAGTCCTAGGGTTTCGCCACTCGAAATTCGTTCTTTGTCGAACGAAGTACATTGAAAGGGCAGATATGAAGTCAAGAAAGTCGAAGCTATTTGGCGCAATTGCCATCGCAGCTTCAATTGCTTTGACTGCGACTGGTTGCAGCTCTGATGAGGGAAGCAACGCGAGCGGTCAAGTAGAAGTCTTCTCTTGGTGGACAGGCGGAGGTGAAGAAGCAGGCCTCAACGCACTCGTCGAAGTTTTCAAGTCTGAATATCCAGATGTTGAATTCGTCAACGCTGCTGTTGCAGGTGGTGCAGGTACAAACGCTCGCGCCGTCCTCGCTACTCGTCTCCAAGCTGGCGAAGCACCAGATTCATTCCAAGGTCACGCCGGTGCGGAATTGATGGATTACATCACCGCAGGTCAACTCGAGGATCTCTCATTCCTCTATGACGAAGAGGGTTGGCGTGATGTCATGCCAGCAACACTTCTTCCTCTCATCACTGTCGACGGAAAGATCTACTCCGTACCAGTAAATATCCACCGTGCGAACGTCATGTGGGCGAACCCAAAGGTTCTCGCTGACAATGGAATCGCAATGCCAGGTTCATGGGATGAGTTCTTTGCTGCCGCAGATAAGTTGAAGGCAGCAGGAATCATTCCACTCGCTCTTGGTGAGCAGTGGACCCAACTCCACCTATTCGAGACTGTTCTTCTTGGCGTTCTCGGAACTGATGCTTACAACGGCCTATGGGACGGATCAACTGGTTGGGATTCAGCTGAAGTTAAGGGCGCTCTTGATACCTTCAAGAAAGTCCTTACATACACAAACTCTGATGCAGCAAGCCTTAGCTGGCAGGATGCTTCCAAGCTCGTCATCGACGGCAAGGCAGCTTTCAACATCATGGGTGACTGGGCAGAAGGTTATTTCCGTGTAGACAACTCACTTGTTGAGCAAGAGGGTTACACCTGGGCACCAGCTCCAGGAACTGCCGGAACCTTCCAGTTCCTCTCGGATTCATTCACACTCCCAGTGGGTGCGAAGAACCGTGATGCCGCTATCGCGTGGCTCAAGGTCGCAGGATCTGCAGCAGGTCAGGATGCGTTCAACGTGAAGAAGGGTTCGATCCCAGCACGTAACGATTCTGATAAGGCTATCTATCCTCCATACCTCCAATCAGCAATGGATGACTGGGGTAGCAACAAGATCGCAGGATCACTGACACACGGTGTGACTGCCTCTAATGCGTGGAAGGCAGAAATCGATACTGCACTTGGACTCTTCCTACAGAATAAAGATGTAGCGAAGTTCCAGGCAGCGCTCGCAACTGCTGCAACAAACGCAGGTAAGTAGTAACTAAGGAACTGGGAGCGGCCTGCGGGTCGCTCCCAGTTCTATTACTAGTAAGGAATCCCATGAAGCGGGCCAAGGATTGGATGCCTGGCTTGCTCTTGACCGCGCCATCTCTTATCGCGCTCGCCGTCTTTGTCTACGGCTTCATCGGTTGGAACTTTCGAATATCTCTCACCGATTGGAAAGCGCTATCTCCTGACTTTAACTTCATCGGCCTGAAGAACTATCGAGATCTACTCATCGATGAGCGATTCAAGATTGACATCAAGAACTCCCTTGTATTCACCATAGTCTTCATGATCGCATGCCTTCTCCTAGGTTTACTGTTGGCAATATTGCTGGATCAGAAAATGAAATTCGAAGGACTTTTTAGAAGCGTATATCTGCTTCCTATGGCAATCTCATTTATTGTTACTGGTGTTGTTTGGCGTTGGTTGATGAATCCCGCAACCGATGATCGAATCAGCGGGCTCAATCTTCTCTTCACTAAGGTGGGACTAGATGGGCTAGTGAATCAATGGCATCTAACTCCCAACTGGGGGATGGCGGGAATCGCACTCCCTGCGGTCTGGCAGATGGCTGGATACACGATGGCGCTTTTCCTCGCTGGGATTAGAAGCATTCCAGAGGAACTCCGCGAGGCAGCGCGAGTTGATGGTGCATCAGAATTTCGTATCTATCGCCACGTAATCCTGCCTCAACTTCGGCCAATTGCGCTCTCGGCGGTCGTCATCCTTGGTCATATCTCACTGAAAGTTTTCGATCTCATCATCGCAATAGCAGGAAAGCAGTTAGCGCTAGATGTGCCAGCCATATACATGTGGCAGACATCCTTTGATGCATACAATTTCGGCAAGGGCGCAACGCTCGCTACCTACATCCTCTTCAGCGTTGCGATAGTCATCATCCCTTATTTGATTTTCACGATGCGCCAGGAGCGACGCTCATGAAAATCTCGCGCGTACTGCTTTATCCCGCCCTTATCTTCTTCCTTATCTTCTTCCTCTTGCCGGTGTATGTCGTTCTAGTGACTTCGCTGAAACCCCTTGGCGACATTTCACTGGAGACCATGTGGTCTCTGCCAAAGGCTTTTGACTTCGTTAACTATTCACTCGCTTGGGAGAAGCTCGGGCCATCAGTCATAAATAGTTTCCAACTCGTCATCCCAGCTTCTGTGATTGCAGCATTCCTAGGGAGCATGAATGGCTTCGTCCTTGCGAAGTGGAAGTTTCCTGGGGCGGACATTGTCTTCCCCGTGATCCTCTTCGGGATGTTTATCCCGTACCAGTCCATTTTGATTCCGCTAGTAACAACGATGCGCGAATTGGGAATCTATGGCGGAATCCCGGGATTGATCTTGGTCCATGTCATCTACGGTCTCCCGATTATGACCTTGATCTTCCGCAACTATTACGCGTCCGTTCCGACTGAGTTGATTGAAGCAGCAAGGGTTGATGGTGCAGGAATGCTTGGTACTTATTTCCGGGTGGTATTGCCGATTTCTATCCCAGCATTCATCGTTGCCATAATCTGGGAGTTCACATCGATTTGGAACGACTTCTTGTTTGCGGTAGTACTAACGGGTCCCTCTTCATGGCCGGTCACCGTGGCGCTCAATAACATCGCAGGTAGCCAGATTGTTCAATGGAATGTACAGATGGCTGGTGCACTCATTGCTTCACTTCCGACAGTTCTGGTCTACATAATCCTTGGCCGATATTTCCTTCGTGGACTTATGTCAGGAGCATTAAAAGGCTGATCCTGCATGACTCAGAGTTTGTTGGGCCAGGTATCGCTTAACTTGTAACCAAGTGGATAGGGATCGGTTGGATCAAGTCGGTGCTCATAACTACCGGTTATCCATGCCTGACCTGCTACTGAAGGTCGAATCGCCGTCACCCCGCCAATACTTAGCTCTTCTTCGATACGGCAGTCGAACTGTGAATCAATGATTGATCTTCCAATCATTCGATCTCCTAGTTTAAGTACACCTTGCCTATGTAAGAGCGCGAGCCTTGCTGAGCACCCAGTCCCAGTCGGTGACCTATCGATCTTTCCTGGCTGAATCGCAACTGCATTCTTGCTTATTGCTACACCATTTTCGAAGAAGA
>SYAN01000016.1 GCA_005787575.1 Actinomycetota bacterium
CTATTACACCTTCCTCGACCTATAGCCGAAGAGACCTTCGGGCTTGAAGAGCAGTACAAGAACAAGAGCTGCGAATGCGACAACTGGTTTGTAGTTGCTTGGAACGCCACCGAAGAAGATCTCGAGTTGTGAAAGTTCCATGAATAATCCAAGGAGCAGGCCACCAACCAGCGCGCCGTAAGCATCACCGATTGTTCCAAGGACAACTGCCGCAAAGAACGAGAGGAGGAGCGTCTCACCCATGGCATTGTTGAACTGGCCCTGAACTAAACCTTGGAATACGCCGGCGAGGGATCCGAGCGCACCAGAGATCAACCATGTTGCCATAACTACTCGGTCGACATTGATTCCAGAGACTGCCGCAAGTGATGGATTGTTGGCATAGGCGCGCATATCTTTTCCGATACGGGCCTTCGCCATGAAGAGAGCGATCAAGAGAATAGAGATAGTTGCGAAGACAAGGACTACAAGCTGAGTCTGAGGGATGCGCGCACCAAAGAAGTCGTATGTCTTCAAGATATCGACATTGAATCGGCGAGTCTCTGTACCGAAGATGTATTGGATGATCGGACGAAGCATCAGCGCAACACCGGTCGCCACCAAAAAGAGCGCGAGTGTGCCTGCCTTGTTGCGGCGAAGGTTTCGCCAGAGCACCAACTCTAGGAACCAACAGATTGCCATTCCGGCGAGCATCGAGATGATGATGGAGAGGATGAAATTTATTTCGAGAGTGACGCTGAAGAAATATGTGATGAATGCGCCGAGAGTGAGAAAGTCACCAGCTGCGAAGTTGACCAACCTGAGAACGCTATAAAGGAGTGAGATCCCAACCGCTGCTATCGCGAAGATCGAGCCAGCAACGAGGCCATTGAACAGATACTGAATCAGATCTGTCACTAGTTCGGCCCCTCCTTAGGAATCCCATCAATACGGGCTGGTTTAACTGGATGAGGGCTCATCCTATGGCTGGAGGTGAGCGTGTAAAGGGTTTTTCTTGAGAGAAAGTCCACTCATAGTGCGTAAGAGTGCTTTGTAACCTAGCCTCCTAAGAGATTAGGACGAACCAATGACCAAGCAGGTACTCATCACGGGAGTAGGCGCACCTAATGGCATTGGCATCGTCTCTGCACGGGAATTCGTTTCATCTGGCGCCAAAGTTTTCATAACTGGGCATTCATCACGCGTTGAAGTACGTAGAGATGAATTGAAGAGACTCGGTGGCGAAGTATCGTCGTTATCTGGCGACTTAACAGATCCTGATTTCGCCGAAGAAGTTATAGCGACAGCCGTCGATTTCTTGGGTGGAATCGACGTGCTCGTCAATAACGCGGGAATGACAAGCATTTCCAATCCGGCGGGGAGAGAGTCTGCCTCATTGGAAGAAATGTCGATTGAATCGTGGCGGGCGTCAATTGCAAGAAATCTAGATTCACTCTTCTATGTAACGAAAGCAGCCCTTCCCTACATCCGAAAATCTGAAGCGGGGCGAATCATCAATATCACCAGTGTCACAGGACCAGTGATGGCGATGCGAAATGAAGTTGGCTACGCATCTGCAAAAGCTGCTGTCACAGGATTCACCCGAGCCCTTGCACTGGATGAGGCAGGACGCGGTATCACTGTCAATGCGATTGCTCCTGGGTGGATCGCTACTGATTCACAGAGTGAACATGAACGAGAACAGGGGCTAAAGAGCCCAATGCGTCGTTCTGGAAAACCAGAGGAAATAGCCAGCGCAATACTCTGGCTAGCTTCCAAGGAGGCTAGTTACATCACCGGGCAGACGATTGTCATTGATGGTGGAAACTCAATCGCAGAAGAGCGAGGGGATTAAAGGGATTTGAGAGCACTCACAACTTTTGTAAGTGAAGCTTTTGCATCACCAAATAGCAAGGTTGTCTTTGGATCGTAGAGAAGTTCGTTTTCGATTCCTGCAAAACCTGGACGCATAGATCTCTTAAGGAAAATGATGTTGGCGGATTGTTGGACATCAAGAATCGGCATCCCATAAATCGGGCATCCAGGGGTGGTCTTAGCAGCTGGGTTGACGACATCGTTTGCGCCGACGACGAGTGCGACATCGGTCTGAGCGAATGTTGGGTTGACTTCTTCCATCTCCACTAACTGTTCGTAAGGGACATTAGCTTCCGCAAGCAAGACATTCATATGTCCTGGCATACGCCCAGCAACAGGATGAATTCCGTAAGCAACATCGATCCCTTTAGCACTCAAGAGGTCAGCCATCTCTCGAACAGTGTGTTGTGCTTGCGCGACAGCAAGTCCGAATCCAGGAACGATGACCACTCGACGGGCGTAGTTGAGCAAGATTGCGACATCTTCAGGTGATCCTGATTTAACTGGACGCTCTTCACCAGTTCCGGTTGCATCCTGTGCTTTCTGGGTGAAAGCACCAAAGAGCGTGCCAAAGAGCGAACGCCCCATTGCTTCCGCCATTAGACGAGTGAGGATGGTGCCCGATGCTCCGACCAGTGTTCCGGCAACAATCAGCAGCGTTGCTTCAAGGACATAACCACTTGCTGCCACAGTAAGACCCGTGAAGGCATTGAGAAGTGAAATAACAATGGGAACATCAGCACCACCGACTGGAAGGACAAAGAGCACGCCAAAGAGAAGCGATAAACCCGCAAGAATAAGTAGCGGTGAAGTTCCGAGTTCGCTCATCACCCAACCAGAGACGCCAATGACGGCAGCGAGATTGGCGAAAATCAATGTGCGCCCGAATGGAAGAATTACCGGACGGGTAGTCATCAATTCCTGTAGTTTCAAGAAAGTGACGATCGAGCCAGAGAAGGAGATGCATCCAACGACGACGGTGAAAACGGTCGCGAGAACTGCGGCAAACGAGGCGCTCTCACCTAACTTGATGTATTCGACAATTGCGACAAGTGCGGCCGCGCCACCACCAACACCATTGAAGAGTGCGACCATCTGAGGCATCTGGGTCATCTTCACCATACGCGCAGCAGGAACTCCGATGACCACACCGATTGCAATCGCACCAAGAATCCAACCGAGATTATCTAGCGGGAGTTCGCCCTTTTCTCCCGGATAGAAGAAAACGATAATCGTGGCAACAAATGCACCGAGCGCACCGAGTGCATTACCCCGACGAGCGCTCTTCGGGGAGGAGAGTCCCTTTAATGCAAGGATGAAAAGGACTGCCGCGGCAAGACCCATCAAGTCGTAGAGATTTCGGCTCATGATTTCTTCTTACCTTTGAACATCTCAAGCATTCGATCCGTGACGACGAAGCCACCTACGACGTTGATTGTGGCGAGGATGATTGCGGCGATCGAGAGTCCGAGTTCAAGTGAGGTGTGGGAGTGGCTAGCAACGATGATTGCACCGACCAAAATGATTCCGTGAATCGCGTTCGCACCACTCATGAGCGGTGTATGTAAAGTTGAAGAGACCTTCGAGACCACTTCAAATCCAACGAAGATCGCGAGAGTGAAGATCGCTAGTAGTGCCATCGCTTCGCTCATTATCTTCTCACTTCCTCTTCACACCGTCATGCGTCACTGCGCTCGCCTCAATGATCTCATCGTCGAAATCAAGATGAATAGCAGCAGTAGTTTTGCCATCTTGTTCTTCACTCTTCACTATCAAACCAAGGAGATTCACCAAGTTCTTGGAGTAGAGCGATGATGCATGGAAGGGAAGTTGGCTCGGGACATCTTTTCCGCCCCAGATTCTTACTCCAGATGCAGTAGCGATCGTCTCACCTGCGACAGAGCCCTCGACATTTCCGCCAGATTCTGAAGCGAGATCAACGATGACGCTGCCTGGCGCCATATCGCCATACATTTCTTTTGTAACGAGAAGTGGCGCTTTGCGATTAGGTACCGCCGCGGTTGTAATCACGACATTTGACTTGGTGATAAAGGGTTTGAGAAGTTCCCGTTGCTTTGCAGCGCGTTCGTCACTCATCTCTCGGGCATAGCCACCACTACCCTCGAGTGATTCGAGTTCTAACTCGATAAAGGTGGCGCCCATTGATTTAACTTCATCTGCCGATGAAGGACGAACATCGTATGCCGAGACAACTGCGCCAAGGCGTCTTGC
>SYAN01000064.1 GCA_005787575.1 Actinomycetota bacterium
GCACACGATCCATAGATTGGCAGGCCTGCCTCAATTTTCCTGCGAATCGGGTCAAAGAGTTCGAATGTCCTAGCCAACTTTGAGATAGTCGTTGATTCGCCGCCCGGAATCACCAAGCCATCGCATTTCTCAAGGTCTGCAAGATCCTTTACGGGAAAGGACTTTGCACCGCATTCATCAAGGGCGCGTAAGTGTTCGGCCACATCACCCTGTAGGGCAAGAACTCCGATTGAACTCATTAACTCCTGCTTAACTTATTCTGGCTCAGGTGATTGCGACCCTTTGCCCAGTCGCTACCGCCAGTTAGCTACCAACCGCGCTCTGCTAAGCGATGCGGGACCGGAATATCAGAAACATTTATCCCCACCATCGCTTCGCCAAGCCCTCGCGAAGTCTCAGCAACGATTTTCGGATCACTGTAATAAGTAGTCGCACGAACAATCGCCTCAGCACGCTTGGCTGGATTGCCGGATTTGAAGATTCCAGAACCGACAAAGACGCCATCAGCACCGAGTTGCATCATCATCGCCGCATCTGCCGGGGTCGCAATTCCGCCTGCCGTGAAGAGAACGACTGGAAGCTTTCCAGTGGTCGCTACCTCTTTCACTAAATCGTAAGGTGCCTGAAGTTCCTTGGCTGCGACATACAGTTCATCTTCACGCATCGAGGAGAGCCTTCTAATCTCATCTGAGATTGCACGCATATGGGTAGTCGCATTGGAGACATCGCCGGTGCCGGCCTCCCCCTTGGAACGAATCATCGCAGCACCTTCATTGATTCTCCGCAGTGCCTCTCCAAGATTGGTTGCGCCACAGACGAAGGGGATAGTGAAATTCCATTTATCGATATGGTGTGTGTAATCGGCTGGAGTGAGAACTTCGGATTCATCGATGTAATCGACGCCAATCGCCTGCAAGATCTGCGCCTCAACAAAGTGGCCGATTCTTGCCTTAGCCATCACTGGAATCGTGACTGACTTTTGGATCTCCTCGATCATGCTTGGATCCGACATACGGGCTACGCCACCTTGGGCTCTGATATCAGCCGGCACTCGCTCCAGGGCCATAACCGCAACAGCGCCAGCATCTTCAGCAATCTTCGCTTGATGGGCATCGACGACATCCATGATGACGCCACCCTTAAGCATCTCGGCCATGCCTCGCTTAACGCGGGCTGTACCAACTACTCGATCTGCCTGTGACATCTCTACTCCTCGGTCGGTGCGCCCGCGTCGATAGGAAATCAAAGAGGGGCTTGTTAGAGGCTGATTCTACTTCTGGTTCTCGCCAACTGTCGCCTCGGGATATCCAAAGCTGGGCTCGGTCGCAGTGAGGGCGATCCATATCTGGCCACGTTCGAAAGGTGCTGGTGAGCCATCCACTAGTTGCCATCGGGTCGGGGTTTCGGGGGAATCTCGCTGCCATCGAACCTCAATGGCGAAACCATCGCGCAAGAGAAATCCCTTTCCAGATCCCACCACTTCAGACTTAGGTGTAACGCCACCATATCTGTCACCAAAATCCGAAGGGAGAATCGCCACGACCTGAATCACGAAATTCGGCGAACCAAGTTGGTAGCCATCGGGGTTGGTCTTTGCCTTTCCATTGAACGAAATAAGCCAGCGATCTTCTTCTGATGACCAATCAACTCGATAAGTAGCGTTAGGCCAACGAACCGTTGCGCTCTCGACCTCGATTCCGGTACCTGGATTGTCACCAAACTTCCAACCCGGCTCTCGAACTACATCCACCGTCTGCGCATTCTTATCAACTTCAAGCAACTTCTCGGGATAGACGAACATATTTGTTGGAGCGCTACGTAGTGGATCTCGGACATAAACGGTTGGTGGATTTCGCTGTGCGCCAAGGTTTGCGATATTTGCCGAATCGATGAAGGGGTAAAGGCGCAGCTGTGCTCCACTGAAAATCAGGCCGACTCTTCCGTACTCCGCGAGAATGTCGATATCACTGATTCGCGCCGATCTAACCGGACCTATTCGAATCGGATATTGTGAAGAATAGAGCGCAAGAAGCCGGGTCAAACCTGCTTCAACTTGTTCGATGTAGACAACATCTGCACTCTCAAGACCAACTTGTGGTTGGGCTGCATTAGTGTCATCGATTTTCACACCAATAATCTGGCGATTTGATCCGGGCAATCCAGTAAGTAGATTTCGCTCGACCTCCCTGGTGACTTTCTGCGCGGCTTCTTCAAGGGCGCCGCATCCTGTAAGAAGACCCAGCGAGAGTGTGAGAAAGATATTTAATGACGATCGAATCGTCCTATATCTCATAATGGAACTTTCTCGAACGGATGAACTACCGGAAGTGGCGCCGTTCCTGCAAGCCTGAAAATTCGAACAATCGGACGAGAACGCTGGTGCTTTGTCGTAGCCACAGCCTCTCGATGTATTCCTATGCCAATTCGAATCTTCTCAGTCACGACTTCGAGTTTCTCGCTGATCTCTGGGTATTCTGTGTGAAAATCTTCGCTCTCCCCTAGTAAAGCGATGGCGTTGGTTAGTGACTCCTCCGCCTCCGATCGCTCAGCCATCTCCGCCTCTCTAGCAAGGTATGCCGAGCGGGTAAGAACCACAGCTGTTGCAGGATCGAGAGAAGGTATGTGAGATATATCCAGCGCAATCGCTGCGCGGCGTTGTAGTAGCGCATCGAGTGAGGCCCATGACGTCTCGACACGGTGATGCAATCGATCTAGTCGCGATGCAGTAAAGGTCAGGTACCAGATGAAAATGAGCGCAACCAGAAAGGCAAATATCCACTCCATCTCACTCACCTCGGCCGCGAATCAGCTTGTTCCAGGCGCGGTTACCGGATGCAAGGATCACTTTCTCACCATTACTCGAAACTAAGTCATAGACATCCATGATCTTCTCAGCAACAACAGACCAATCGAATCTCTTTGCACCTTCTGAACTCATCGCAGCCAGTGACTCCAGCCGAGCAGGATCTGCTAGTAGGGCGCTCGCTTTTGTTGCAAGATCATCGGCGTCGGAGGCGTAGAAAAGTTCTCCCCATTTACCATCCTCGAGCACCGACCTGAATGCGCTGAGGTCACTTGCCAATATTGCAACGCCAGTTGCCATCGCTTCGGCCAAGATGATTCCGAAGGATTCGCCTCCGGTATTGGGTGCTACATAGAGGTCTATTGACTTAAAGAACTGTCGCTTCTCATCTTCGGAGAGGAGTCCAAGAAATGTCAGTCGTGATTTCAGTTTCGGATCAAGTTCTTGAAGAATCTCATCAGGCTCACCAGGACCTGCGACCAGTACTTTGAGATCAGGGTGAATTTCAATGATTTTCGGCAACGCCTCAATCAATAGGGAGAGACCCTTTCGCTTCTCACTAAATCTTCCGATGAATCCGATTGTCTTTCCAAGCTGCCACTCCATCCGTGGCCTAGCGCCTTGGAATGAATCCCAGCTGATGCCATTGGGTATGACAACCGCATCTGTCTCTATATGGTTTTTTAATGTCTCTCTAGCTACTTCGCTGACTGCGATACGTGCACGAAGTCGTTCAACGATTGGCTCGATGATGGGAACTATTGCGAAAGCAATTTTGAATTTCTGCGCAGCGACGTGAAAGGTACCGACAACTGGTCCTTCAGCGATTGAGCAGGCCAATAATCCGAGGCTCGGAATCGCTGGTTCATGTATGTGAAGGACATCAAAATCACTCGCGGAAATCCACTGTCTCACCCTCGAAGCGGCCACCGGGCCGAAGAGAACTCTTGCGACTGCTCCGTTGTAGGGGATGGCAACGGGCTTTCCCGCAGAAACTACGAAACCCTCCTCTATCGACTCTTCGTCATCGACAGGTGTAAGAACAGAGACTTCGTGTCCATTGCTGATCAAGAACTTAGCAAGATCACGAATATGAACTTGAACTCCCCCTGGGCTATCCCACCCATAGGGTGAAACCAATCCAATGCGAAGCTTCCTCCTCATTAGGAACCATTTCCACTTCTCGAGGATGTATCAGGCTCGATGAATACTCGTTGAAGCATGTGCCAATCTTGGGGGCGCGATCGAATACCTCGTTCGAAATTCCTTGCAATCTCTTGAGTAATTGCATCAACCTGTTGCTCAATAATTCCACTTCGATTCACGGTATTGATTGGTTCACTGAAATCGACATGAATGCCTTCCTCTGTGTAGGAAACATATGCCGTTATCAATGACGCACCTGTCGTAATAGCAAGTCGTGCCGGCCCAGGAGGAAACTTCGCCTTCCTCTCGAAAAAATCAACGATGACACCAGATGCCGAGAGGTCTCGATCTGAGACAAGAGCGATGAGACGTCCCTCGCGAAGACGCGCTTCTAGCTGGCCCATCACTTTGCCATCGAGATCGAGAACTTCCATCCCCATCGCCTCGCGATAGGCCAAGAATTTCCTAAAAAGCCGCTCAGGCTTGAGATGTTCTGCGACAGTGACGAGCGGAAAACCTTCGGCGCAAAAGAAAGCACCAGCATGATCCCAATTTCCGGCATGTGGCAGAGCAACAATCAAACCTCTGCCTTGACCCATAAGGTCGTCGAATAGTGCACGGTTGTGGACTTTGACCGTGCTTCGCATCCGTTCAGCGCTCCAGTTCGGGAATCGAAATGTATCGATCCAGTATCGCAAGTTGGAATGCATCGCCAGGTCCAACATCTTCTCTAACTGGGCATCGTTCGGGTCTCCCATCACGATGCGCAAATTCTCCCTCAACCTCTTCACTCGTCTGCCATCTCGAGAGAGGGCGTAGCGACTGATCCAATCACCAAGTCGATAGGCACTCTTCTCTGGCATGAGACGAATCAAGTGCCAGGCAAAGCTGTAGATGAGAAAACTCATGATGCGCGATAAACGACAATGATTCTTTGGATCACAGTCACGACGTTTATTGAAACTAGAAGCACTAGCGCTAGAGGAAGCGCAGCCATCACTCCTAAGCCGTAGAAGCCTGTTCCCACAAGTAAGACAATGAGTCTCTCTGGTCGCTCAGCAACGCCCACATCACAGCTGATGGCGAGGGCTTCTGCTCTCGCCCTGATGTAGGAGATAAGAAATCCTGTGAGCAAAGAAATGGCAAGCAATGCAATGGTTAGATTGGCATCAATAAGATTTTTTTGCGCGCTGAAATTCTCGGACTCTGCCCAAATCATCAGAGCAAAAATCACAATCGCGTCACTGATTCGATCCAGAGTTGAATCAAGAAGCGCCCCGAAACGTGAACCCTTGCTGCCATCGAGCCGCGCCATTGTGCCGTCAAAGAGGTCACTCAAAAGGAACACGGTGACCACCAAGGTTCCAATGAAGAGATCTCCTCGTGGGAAGAAAAAGAGCGCGCTTATCCATGTTCCAAGCGCCCCTGCCAGAGTCATCGCATTCGGTGAGATTCCTGCCCGAAGTAACGATCGAGAAAGCGGAGTAATTAGTCGTGTCACGCCATCTTTAAGTGGCACGCGCAACATGAGCCGATTCTACTTCTTCACCCCAATAAGGTTCGTGGGTGGAGAATTCATCGAATCGAGCGCTCATCTCTATCGCGCTCTTCGCACCTGGGAACTCGCGATACCGCGACGCGATTGGAGATCTCGAGGCGATAGGAACGATTATCGATAAATCACGCCCAGAACTTGTAGGCGAAGTAGACCTTGCCATCTTTCTAATCGAAGCAGATCGGGGCCTATCAAGCGAAGACATCGCGGATTTCCATAGGCTTCGAGAATTGCAACTTCCAACATTGATTTTGGTCGCTGGACTTGTTTCGGAGACAGAGAGCTCGGATCAATGGGACTTCGATGATGTGGTCATGTTGATCAACCGAGTCCTTGAACCATCAGTCGCACCATTTCTTGTCCTGCATGGTGATGATGGAAACCCTTCTGGCTTATTCGACCTGGCTAATAACAAAGTGGTGGACTACTCAAGTCCTTATCGCAAAGAGAGTGAGCCCGACGAGGATCTTCTTAGCCTGACCAAAGATTTCAGGGATGAATTTCAGGAGAATGGGTATATGGATAGCGACTTCGTCACAGGGCTAAGAGTCGTCACTCTTCCCTTTATCCCAGAGCGAGGTGTTGGTCTTTTTGAGACTGATCAGTTACTTACCAAGCTGCAGCAAGCTCTGATCTGACATCCTCAAGGAGACGCGGTAGCACTTTTGTCTGTCCGATCAAAGGCATGAAGTTGGCATCACCGCTCCACCGGGGAATGACATGCTGATGAATATGTCCCGCAACTCCAGCACCCGAGATCGCACCTTGGTTCATCCCAAGATTGAATCCTTGAGGTTTGGAGACTTTGGTCAATACTGTCATCGCGTGAGCTGCTAACTCAGTCATCTCATCACGTTCTTTCTTTTCGAGATCCGGAAGATCTGCAACATGACGAAATGAGCAGATTAAGAGATGACCGGGGTTATATGGATAAAGGTTGAGCACAACGTAGTTATATTCGGCTCTTGCAACGACCAACCCTTCTTCATCACTCTTTCTCGGAATCTCGCAGAATGGGCAGGTCACTTCGTTTCCAGAGAGCGGTCGATTCTCACCTTTGAGATAGGCCATTCGATGTGGCGCCCAGAGCCTTTGCCATCGGTCAGGAATTCCAACGCCACCCATAGATTCGCTCGAATTATTCATAGCGAAAGATCACTCTCAAACTTGAGCACGATTTGCAATCGCATCGAGAATCTCTGAGATTGCTGCTTCGACCGCAATCCCATTTCTTTGCTCACCGTTTCGGTAACGGAATGAGACGGCTCCCGCGCTCTGATCAGACTCACCAGCGATCATCATGAAAGGTATTTTCTCAGCCTGAGCATTCCTGATCTTCTTCTGCATTCGATCATCTGATCGATCTACCTCTGCCCTGATTCCAAGTTTCTTCATTCGATCGACAATCTCATCAAGGTAACCATTGAATGCTTCAGCCACTGGAATAGCTCTAACTTGAACTGGGGCGAGCCAAGGCGGAAAGGCCCCTGCGTAGTGCTCAGTGAGCACTCCAAAAAATCTTTCGATGGATCCGAATAGCGCGCGATGAATCATCACTGGTCGTTGCCTCGAACCATCACTCGCCTGATACTCGAGTTCAAAACGTTGTGGCAGTTGGAAATCTACCTGGATCGTCGACATCTGCCAGGTCCGTCCGATCGCATCTTTTGCTTGGACTGAGATCTTCGGTCCGTAAAAGGCTGCGCCACCTTTATCTAAAACCAGTTCGAGGTCTTGCGCCTTTGCTGCAACTTCAAGAGCTTTTGTCGCAGTTTCCCAATCTTCATCGCTACCAATTGATTTCTCCGGATTACGTGTTGAAAGTTCCAGATAAAAATCCGAGAGCCCATAATCTCGAAGCAGATTTAGCACGAAACTCAAAAGGCTATCCAACTCCCCAGGCATCTGTTCTGCCGTGCAGTAGATGTGCGCATCATCTTGGGTGAAGCCTCGAGCTCGGGTGATTCCGTGAATCACTCCCGATTTCTCATAGCGATAGACAGTTCCGAATTCAAAGAGCCTCAATGGGAGCTCGCGATAGGAGCGGCCCCGTGATTGGAAGACCAAGTTATGAAATGGGCAGTTCATTGGTTTCATGTAGTACTGCTGGCCCACTCGTTTGACCGTGCCATCCTCATGTCGCTCTTCATCGAGAATCATGGGTGGGTACATTCCATCGGCATACCATTGCAAGTGCCCGGACTTCTCAAAGAGCGCTGATTTCGTTAAGTGAGGCGAATAGACAAATTCATAACCTGCCTCGATATGACGTTTTCTCGAATAATCTTCCATCGCAAGTCTGATGATTCCCCCTTTGGGGTGAAAGACAGCCAAACCACTTCCCACTTCTTCCGGGAATGAGAAGAGGTCAAGTTCTTGGCCGAGTCTTCGGTGATCTCTCTTCTCCGCCTCAGCGAGAAGTTCCAAGTAGGCATCGAGTGCCTCCTGAGTTGGCCAGGCAGTGCCATAGATGCGTTGCAGCATCGGGTTCTTCTCAGAACCGCGCCAGTAGGCACCCGCAGAACGCATCAACTTAAAAGCTGGAATGTATTTCGTAGACGGTAAGTGAGGCCCTCGACAGAGATCTCCCCAGACTGCTTTGCCTTCTCGATCTAGATTGTCGTAGATGGTTAGCTCACTACCTCCGACTTCGACACTTGCACCCTCTGTATCGGATGCACCAGATTTCAAACCAATCAATTCACACTTATATGGTTCGTTCTTTAACTCTTTCAGAGCGGAATTCTCATCAACGACTCGTCGTTTGAACCTTTGTCCATCCTTGATTATTCGGCGCATCGCTGTCTCTAACTCACCAAGATCATCCGGAGTGAAAGGTTTTTCGGGATCAAAGTCGTAATAGAAACCATCTTTGATGGGCGGTCCGATACCGAGACGAGTCTGGCTATTGAAGCTCTGGACTGCCTGCGCAAGTACGTGAGCAGTAGAGTGACGGAGGACGTTGAGTCCGTCTGGTGAATCTAAAGTCACACCCTCAATGACATCGCCGGCTTTGATATCACTCCAGAGATCCTTGAGCTCACCGTTGATTCGGCAGACCACCACCGCGTTTGCGCTGGCTTTTGTTCGTTCGCCAAAAAGATGGTGCGCCTTCTGATCCGGTGTGGCCGTGACCTTGACTCCATCTACTGTCACATTGAACTCAGACGACATGATGCAAGGCTAGCAAAGTGAGAATCTTTGAAGAGTCAATCCTGAGCGGAAATCGCTCGTCGACTAGCCCTTATTGAAGGTTAGGTGCACCCAATATCCGACTGCAAAAAGTGTGATCACAAGGCCCACTGGAATAAGCGTCTTCATCTTGAGGAATGGTGCACGCTCCCCGGCAGAGGTAGCCGCCTCCTTTGCCTTCGTGACTGCTCGCTTTGCCCAAGCGAATTCTGTAGCCAGTATCGCCAGTCCAATCAACAGAACTGGAATGCCAGGACCCGGTGTCAACATGAATATCAATCCAATGAAGGTGATGATCCCGCCAAGAAATGCAATGAAAAGACGCCAAGCAAGTTTTCCACCCGATGTGGACTTGATCCACGTCACGACATTCACGGGTCGATCTCTGCCCTTCTCCACTTTTGGAAATCTTCACGAAGTCTAGCAACTTCGTTGAGAGCCAGATAGGAGTGATCTTCGAATTTGCTGATTGGCTGAACATCGCGAAGTGACGAGGTAAGAGCCAGGGCCTTCATCTCGGAAAGGTCACGGAGGGAGAAGTTTCGCTCACCAACGTTGAAATGAGCTATCAAGAGTTCTCTCGTCACGCCTGGGAGGGCTCCGGAACTTAGCGGAGGAGTCCACCAGTTCGATCCATCAAAGAGGAGAAGGTTCGCTAAAGCGCTTTCACATATCTCATCTCGCAGATTGAGGAAGATGACATCATCAAATCCTTTGCGACGGGCAAATCTAAGCGCGTGTGCATTCTCCCCGTAAGAAAGTGTCTTGACTCCGGCAAGGATCGAGTTTTGATTCTTCGCAAACGGATAGAGGGTGAGTTGCGCAGACTTTTCCGGTAAGTCATGTGTTTTTGCAGTCAGTAGACAATCTCCGGATGAGAGAAGTGAAATTCGTATTTGACCAATCCGCCCTTGGAGCCAAGCCAGGGCCAGCTCAAGACCAGAATCCAGAGCGGAATGCAACGGCATTGAATCAATAGAAAGTGTTTGTGCCGCAGCATCCAACCTTTCAATGTGACGTTTGAGAGCAAAGATGTGCCCACTATCGACGAGAAGAGTTTCAAAGATCCCATCGCCGAGCCAAAACCCAGACTTCACGCGATCGCTAGAAGGCGAAATCGAGAACTCAGCGACAATCTCGCCGTTTTGCCAGAGGAAGTGAGCGCTCATACTGTTCCTGAAGCGATCTTCATAAGTCTCTCGGCTTTCAGTTCGGTCTCATTCCACTCACGTTCAGCATCACTTCCCCATGTGATCCCGGCACCTGTACCAAAATAGGTCTTGCTCGGCGTTCGAAGAAAATCCTTGAAGAATGTTCGAATCGCTACTGAGAAGTGCGCTCTCCCGCCATGTATCCAACCGAGGGTTCCGCAGTAGATGCCCCGATAAGGTTCAAAACGGGAGATCACTTCTCGCGCTGAACTCTTCGGCGCGCCCGTGATGGATCCCGCCGGCGAAAGACGAGTAAGGATCTCTTCAAAGGTAACTGAAGCCTTCAAATTGCCGCGGACATCTGAGACTAAGTGGAAAAGGCCGGGATGCTCCTCGACGCCAAGGAGCCTCGGTACCTCAACACTTCCGAGCTCGCAAAGTGGCGAAATATCGTTTCGCATCAGATCCACGATCATCACATTCTCCGCTGAGTCCTTCTCTTCGAATTTCCCATCCCTTGACGTTCCTTTGATCGGGCTAGCAGTGATGCTTCGCGCATTACTACTTGATTCAACTCGAAAGAATGTCTCTGGGGAAGCGCTTGCAATCTCAAAACGATCGTTTTTGAAATATGCCGACGCTGGAGCAGGGTGTCCTAACTGAATCTCTTGAAACAAATGCCTCAGATTTATCTGGCTCTCGCTCTCAAGGAGTCGACATGCATTTACTTGGTAAACCCAGCCTCTTCTAATCTCCTCGCGAACTTCATCTACATAACTCTTGTATTGCTCGCGAGTGAAGGTGCTCTCCCACTGCAATTTTTTATTGACGATTGGATTCGCATCTGGTGCCAAATGTTGGCGCGATTCAACCCGAGCAAAGCGAACGACTTGCCAATCACCTTCATAGCTTCCAACTACTGCCCAGAATTCTCTTTCATCGAGAGTGCGTGTTAGCGGTTCAAGAGTGTCAAAAGACTCGACGGCATCACTCGCCTGATATCCATCCATCCAGAAAAGGGCATCAGCCATATCGCAACGCTAGCGAGAATGCTCTGCTCTGAGGGCTTTTGAGCCTTTCAAACGGTTGCGATAGCCTTCACCCCACTCTGGCCAGTCGTTGGTGACTTCGGCTTGTTGGAGTTCTTGCGGACGTAGCGCAGCTGGTAGCGCGGAACCTTGCCAAGGTTCAGGTCGCGGGTTCGATCCCCGTCGTCCGCTCCATCTGACTCGTTGCGAGGCAAAGTAAGTGGACTGATATTGGTGGAGTGGCCGAGAGGCGAGGCTCGGGACTGCAAATCCCGCTACACGGGTTCAA
>SYAN01000017.1 GCA_005787575.1 Actinomycetota bacterium
ACTCATCTCTCGGGCATAGCCACCACTACCCTCGAGTGATTCGAGTTCTAACTCGATAAAGGTGGCGCCCATTGATTTAACTTCATCTGCCGATGAAGGACGAACATCGTATGCCGAGACAACTGCGCCAAGGCGTCTTGCAGTTGCAATCGCTTGAAGTCCCGCAACACCTGCACCGAGAACAAGAACTTGAGCAGGAGTGACTGTCCCTGCAGCGGTCATCAATAGTGGAAAGAATCGTGGTGAGAGCTCTGCACCGATAAGTGCTGCGCGGTAGCCCGCACAGAGTGCTTGCGATGTGAGGGCATCCATTGATTGGGCTCTCGAAATTCGGGGAATAAGTTCCATGGAGAAAGCAGTCACATTGGCTGTAACTGCTGCCTCAATCGAATCCGTCGCAGATCCTGGAAGGAAGGAGAGTGTGATGGCACTTTTTTTCATAGAAGCGAAATCGCCGGGAGAAAGTGGTTGGACCGAGAGAGCTACATCTGCCCTGCCGAGAGCACTTGATCGCTCAGAGGATGCAAAGATCAATGCCCCTTGTGACTTATAGGCATCGTCACTTGCGTTGGCACCAGTTCCAGCACCTGATTCAACTTCAATAGAGATGCCTTGTTTCATGAGTTTTGCGATCACATCGGGCATCAATGCAACGCGATGCTCGCCATCTCGACTCTCACGAGGGACAACTAGGCGCACGGGGTGAGCCTTCCATGCATCGGTAATTCTTGCCCGTTACTCACTCGTTTTTCGTTGGAAAAGGGACCCATTACGGACATCTATTCGCGACCGTTCAACTCTCCGTGAAGAAGGTGGAAGAGAGCCGCTTGAATCGTCGTCCGTCGATGAAAGGCCTGACGCCAGATCAATGAGCGCTCGCCATCAATCACACTGGTCGAAACCTCTTCCTCTCGGTGTGCCGGAAGGCAATGCATGAAGACTGCATCGCTGGCACCGATGCTTAGAAGTGAGTCATCGACTTTGAACGGGGAGAGCGCTTTCATCTTCTCGCTTCGCTCTGATTCAGGATCGCCCATGGACATCCAGACATCGGTGTAAAGAACTGAGGCGCCTTTAGCCGCATCTTTCGCATCGTGCAAAATTTCTATTTTCGCGCCCGTGGTTTCGGCAATCTCCTGAGCTCGCTTTACCGCAGTGCTAGCTGGTGCAAATCTTCCTTGAGGTGTTGCGACAACTACGTGGACACCCATGATTGCTCCCATGATCAACCACGAGTTAGCCATATTGTTTCCATCACCAAAGTAGGCGAATTTTCTTCCCGCAAAGTCACTTCCGAAATGTTCGAGAATCGTGGTCCAGTCCGCAAGAAGTTGAGTTGGATGATCCTCATCGGTGAGTCCATTGATCACTGGAATCGTGGCAAAACGGCCGAGTTCATCAACATCGGATTGCTTGAAAGTGCGAATGATCATGGCGTCAGAAAATCCGCTGATTATTCGAGCGGTATCAGCGATTGTCTCGCCACGACCAAGTTGGAGATCATCACTGCGAAGGAAGATCGGATGTCCACCAAGGTGTGCCACCGCAGTCTCTGAAGCAAGACGTGTTCTCGTGGAGGGCTTTGTCATGTAGATAGCGACACTCTTGCCGGAAAGGATTTGATTGGCTTTGAGCGGATTCGAAGCGAATTCTCTGGCAGTCGTCAGAATCTTGTCGACATCGCCACGCGATAAGTGCTCGGTTCGCAACAGGTCTTTCACTGAGTCAGTTTATAGAATCCCGCAATGCGCTCGCCCGAGGATCAACTCATCCTGGAAGAGAAAACCACGCCTGAAACAAGCGAACCAGGAGACCATGAGCGCTTCTCCCACTATGTGCTCAAGGAGAAAGTGGTCGAATCCGCGGTAACAGGGAAAGCAGTGCGAGCCCTCTGTGGCAAGAAGTGGATTCCAAATCGTGATCCGATGCGGTTTCCAATCTGTCCTATTTGTAAAGAGATCCATACAGGACTTCGCAAGGGTCCCGAAGGATCAGACCAAGGTGCGAACTCAGGCGACTCAGCTTGATCATTGCACTGGTGGTGCTTGAGTGAAAAGTTCGCGGTTAGTCACACTGACTCTTTTCGTGGTGATTCTTTCTTTACTTCCAAGTGCGCGGGCCGAAGAGAGTGTGACGACAACGACGCAAACCTCGATTGATCCGGATAAACCGCCACGACGTATTTGGAGTGGGTGGATTCCTTATTATTCGATGCGTACCTCACTTCCGGCCGCGGTCAATAATCAAGATCTTATTAAAGAGGTCATGCTCTTTTGGTACACAATCAAAGGGCCAACTCGCATCCTGGATCTCTATAAGGGAGCAAACCCAAGCGTTTCCATCGATACGCCATTGGCTCAATTGAGAAGCGCTGGTTATCTTCTCATTCCGACAATTACAGATGGTACGGAGAAATTGGAGCTTCAAGGTATTCTCGCTAAGCCGAAACAACGGACTCAAACTGTTGCGACGATTATGGATCTGGTGCGCTCTAAGAATTTCGATGGAATTGATCTAGACCTTGAAGGCTTTGCATTTGTCGATGGAACGGCATCATGGTCAAAGACTTCGCCGCTCTGGGTGGAGTTCGTCAAGGAACTCTCAACCGCTTTGAGAGCAGAAGGAAAAATTCTCTCGGTTACAACTCCGGTTGCATTTGATCCTGCATCAGGAAAACGTGGCTATTGGGTTTATGACTGGGCAGGAATTGCTCCATATATTGATCGCTTAAGAATCATGACTTATGACTACGCAACTTCACGCCCCGGTCCGATTGGTCCACTCTTCTGGGCTGAGGACGCGCTCAAATATGCGGTTAAAGTGATTCCTCCATCACAAGTCTTTCTCGGTGTCGCCGGTTATGGCAGAGATTGGGTGACAAAAGTTGAGGGAACATGCCCTAAGGATGTTTCTGGCATCGTAAAAGTAGGAGCGAAGGCCTCCACTTTTGTCATGCGAGATGCCGCAAATCTCATCGCCAAGAATGGTGCAACCGCTGAGTATCGAGTACGCGAGGGTGAGGTCACTTTTACCTATCAACGTACCTACACCGGCGTTACGGCAAAAGGAAATCCAACAACTTGCACTGCATCACGCACTGCTTGGTACCAAGATGCTCGTGGCTACACCGCCCGAGCTAACCTCGTGTCGAAGTATCGCCTTGGTGGACTTGTGGCTTGGACTTTAGGCATGGAGGAGGCAAACGCAATCAATGCCGTTAGATCTGTCGCACGAGATATCGCACCAGATGTGGTTCGTGCAGATTTCAGGAGTGATCGAAGCCAGGTCCGTTATGGAGATGTTGTGACGCTTAATGCCGTCTTTACTCTTCCAGATAAAGCGCCGATACCGAATCTCCCAATGACAATAGAGATGAAGCGAGAGGGTGGCTCATGGCGAAAGATTCATTCAGCAACTTCTGATGCAAGTGGAGTTGTAGAGGTGAAGACAGTTCTTGGTCGTGGTGTCACTTTCCGAGCCCTCTCTGAGGGGAGCTGGGAGCGGCTAGCCTCAACTTCAAGTGAAGTGAAAGTCAGTTCAAAACCTCTGCTCACTTTCAATGCACCAACGTTGATGCGTATTGGTAAGCCAGAGACAATCACAGCGACGATCACGCCAGCTATTGAGGGAGCGACGATTGCGCTCGAGCGCTTCGATCGAGGCAAGGGCGCTTTCATGATCGCTTCGAAAGCGAAAGTGAATGTAGAAGGCCAGGCTCATTTCACACATTTAGAGAAGAGTGCAGGGTTTATCTCACTTCGCGTTCGATTAATCTCGAATCAACTCACCGCTTCGGATCTCGGTGGAGAGGACCTGCTC
>SYAN01000065.1 GCA_005787575.1 Actinomycetota bacterium
CCTATTGCCTTTGCGACATGAGATTTGAGTTCGCTTATAAGTTGCTCGCCACCTGAAGAGGGAACTCCACCGCGCAAAATCACGAAGGCAACTATTCCTTGGCCGGTCATCGCGTCAGTCGCGCCGACAACTGCAGCTTCAGCGACTGATGGATGTGAAACAAGAGCACTCTCAACTTCGGTGGTGGAAATGCGATGACCAGAGACGTTCATGACGTCATCGACTCTGCCCAAAACCCAAATCGCGCCGTCTTTGTCGATCTTTGCGCCATCTCCTGCGAAGTACAGCCCAGGAAATCGTGACCAATATGTTTCACGGTAGCGGTCGGGTTCGCGCCAAACTCCTCGAAGCATGGAAGGCCATGGTTGATCCAGAATCAGATAACCGCCACGCCCTAATCCGACCTCAACACCTTTATCGTCCACGACCTTAGCGCTGATACCAGGTAGTGGCCTCATCGCAGATCCCGGTTTGGTCTCTGTCACTCCAGGTAGTGGAGAGATCATGATCGCGCCAGTTTCGGTCTGCCACCAAGTGTCAACGATTGGACAGCGAGATCCTCCAACGATCTCTCGGTACCAGATCCATGCTTCTGGATTAATTGGTTCTCCAACAGATCCAAGAAGACGAAGTGATCCCAAGTTATGCCCCTTTGGATATTGATCTCCCCACTTCATCCAGGTGCGAATTAACGTTGGCGCTGTGTAAAGAATGGTGACTTGGTACTTTTCGATGATTTCAAAGATGCGACCTTTATGAGGTGTATCAGGTGTGCCTTCATAGATGACTTGAGTTGCGCCATTTGCGAGCGGTCCGTAGACGATATAGGAATGACCGGTCACCCAACCCACATCAGCAGTGCACCAGTAAATGTCTTTCTCGGGCTTAAGATCAAAGACTGCGTGGTGAGTGAACGCCGCCTGCGTCAAGTATCCGCCAGTAGTGTGGAAGATTCCTTTGGGTTTTGCAGTGGTTCCTGATGTGTAAAGAATGAATAACGGATGCTCAGAATCGAATGCAGGAGCAACATGTTCTTCACTTTGTCGGTCTACAACTTCGCTCCACCAATGGTCTCGCTCTTGGTTCCAAGCCACTTTCTGGTTTGTTCGTTTAACAACCAGAACATGTTTCACATTTGTTTCTCCCTTGAGGGCCTCATCAACCGTAGGTTTGAGGGCAAAAGCCGCTCCTTTTCTAAATCCACCATCTGCAGTGATGACTACCTTCGCGTCGGCATCTTGTATTCGCGCCAGAAGTGAATCTGCTGAGAATCCACCAAAAACTACCGAATGTGGTGCACCGATTCTGGCACAAGCGAGCATTGCGATTACTGCTTCAGGAATCATTGGCATATAGATGGCCACTCTGTCTCCATCGACAACACCAAGCTCTAAGAGAGCGTTTGCACACTTCTTAACTTCGCTTAGTAGTTCGCGGTAAGTGATTTCTTTTGAGTCACCCGGTTCACCTTCGAAGATGAGTGCTACTCGCTCGCCCAAGCCATGAAGCACATGGCGATCGAGACAGTTATAAGAAGCATTTAATTTCCCGCCGATAAACCATTGAGCAAAAGGTGGTTCCCACTTTAAAGGCGTATGCCAAGTTTCAAACCAGTCGAGCCTTTTAGCCTGTTTCTCCCAAAAAGCAATCCGATCTACTTCTGATTCTTTGTATGCAGAATTATTGATGTTGGCTTGGGCGATGAATTCTTCAGATGGACGAAATGTTCGATCCTCTGAAAGGAGGTTTGAGAGTGACTCTTCGCTCATAACGGTCGAGATTACCAGTGGCAAGTTATGCACACTGGCTCTTCATCGAAGGTCTATGAAGTTGTGGTGTGGCGAAAGATACGGCCATTACCGACTAACGAAATGGGAGTTTATGTATCTCTTAGCATCAACGTTCAATGAGTTTGCGCCATCCCTTACGGAGCGAATATTCAAGGTCTACTTCTCACCAATATTCCGGGGGATTGCTTCGTACATCTTCCACCAGCTCATCAACCTCTGGGCATTGCGCTGAGGGTTCACATCCTCATGTGATTCTTCGGAGGATTCTCCAGCAGAGATCTTGGGTAATTCCTCGGTGAGTGAGGCCATTTGGGAACGGCTAAAATACGGGGGCTCTCGGATTCAGCGATGCATGCGAGGTCGCCACGTAGGACCCAATCACGGTCCCACCATCGAGGAGTGAGAATGAACCAAGCGATGTTCGAACAGATGAAGTCCGGTAAAGGATTCATCGCGGCGCTAGACCAAAGTGGTGGAAGCACACCAAAAGCATTGAAGCTCTATGGTGTTGATGAGAGCGCCTATTCCAACGAAGCCGAGATGTATGACCGTATCCACGAGATGCGTAGTCGCCTTATCACCTCTCCAGTTTTCAACGGTGATCGAGTGATTGGCGCAATTCTTTTTGAGATGACCATGGAACGAAGTATTGAGGGATTAGGGTCAGCCGAATATCTGTGGCAACGAAAGAAAGTCGTGCCTTTCCTCAAGGTGGATAACGGATTAGCTGATGAAGTCGATGATGTGCAGATGATGAAAGCAATCCCTGAACTTGGCGCTCGAATCGAAGCGGCAAATCGTCACGGCGTCTTCGGAACCAAGATGCGTTCGGTTATCAATATGGCGAACTCTGCTTCCATTCGAAAGATTGTTGATCAACAGTTTGCTGTTGGTAAAGAGATCATCTCGGGCGGTTTAGTACCAATCATTGAGCCTGAAGTGAACATCAAGTCTTCCCAAAAGGAAGAAGCTGAAGCGATTTTGAAAGACGAGCTTCTACACTTCGCTGCGAGCCTTTCGAGTAGCGAGAACATAATGCTCAAACTTTCACTGCCGACTCTTCCCGACCTTTACAAGGAGCTAGTCGCTCATCCGAGAGTGGTTCGAGTGGTTGCTCTCTCAGGTGGATATTCGCGCGATGAGGCGAATGCACTCCTTGCAAAGAACCATGGAGTGATTGCGAGCTTCTCCAGGGCGCTCGCCGAAGGACTCTCTGCACAACAGAGTGATAGCGAGTTCAATGGAACGCTCGATAAGACCATTCAGAGCATCTATGAGGCATCGCTAACTTAGACTGCAAATTCTGAGGGAACACCCCCGATGGGTTCGACAGAGCCCTGATGAAGAGAGAGGTCGAAACCGTGACTGCGATCGCTCTTCTCGGCGCACAGTGGGGCGATGAAGGTAAGGGCAAAGCCACCGATCTCTTAGGCGAGAAAGTTGATTACGTAGTTCGTTATCAAGGCGGCAATAACGCTGGGCACACAGTCGTCATAGGTGATCAGAAATATGCGCTACACCTTCTGCCTTCAGGGATTCTCTCTCCTGGTGTGATTCCTGTTATTGGAAACGGTGTTGTGATTGATCCTTCGGTTTTATTTGAAGAGATCAAGGGTTTGAACGAGAGAGGAATCGATACCTCAAAGCTTAAGATCTCAACTAATGCTCACCTCATAACGCCCTATCACCGAACGATTGATAAGGTTTCAGAACGCTTCTTAGGAAAATCAAAGATTGGCACCACGGGTCGCGGGATTGGGCCCGCCTACGCTGACAAGATCAAC
>SYAN01000066.1 GCA_005787575.1 Actinomycetota bacterium
CATGATCACAGCGCCGAATGCTGCTGCTCCTGGATTTCCGCGCGATCCGCCATCTGCGTATACCGTCAAAGCGCGCGCCATCTAAACCCTCACCAAGATTCTGCGACATTCATCGCACCTGACAACTTCATCCTCAGGGAGCGCTTTGATCCGCGTCACTTCAACTGCATTGATCTGAAGATGACATCCAAGGCACTGACCATTCTCTAACTTTGCTGCCGCTACACCACCACTTGATTCCTTGATTTTGAGGTAAAGATCAAGAAGTTCCTTATTGATTTCGCGCTCAATCTCCTGGCGATCGGCTAAGAGTGAGCGCCTTGCACTATCAATCTCGGCGAGCGCCTTATCTCGCTCTGTGGCGAGTTGATTTGCTTCAGATTCAAATCTATCCCGCTCACTGCTGTGTTCGGAAATACGGCCGTTAATCTCCTCGAGTCTGACCATGACTTCCAACTCGACTTCCTCTAATTCCTCTTTCCTTCTGCCAAGGGACTTCAACTCACCCAGTAAGTTCTCTAGATCTTTCGCAGATACCGTCCCTGAATCAATCAACTTCTGATCTTTTTCAATACGGCCAACAACTTGTTCGACATCGGATTCCGCTCGCCTCAATTCGCCTTCGACATCAGAACGCTCGGCGCCCCCTGCAATGGCTAAGTCTTTATGGGCATCTCGGCCTCGCTCCGCCTGTTCCAATTTCTCCAACACCGGCAGGGTTCTGGCACGGTAATCGAGCCTGGCGATCTCTATGTCGATACCTTGTAGTTCAAGAAGTCGAGCTTGTTCTTCGCGGGCAGACTTCACGAGGTCATCCTAACGGTGGCCCAAAAGACTCTGATTTAGTTGATTGTTAAGAGGAAATGATGATGAAAGTAGTTGATTTCCCCTTTCGAAATCGACATCCTTCTCTTCATTCCGAGCGTGGCGCAGAGGAGGGCACGATGAAGAGATGGTCGCGAGCGCTCCTCATCCTTACTTCAGCGCTCATCATCGCTACCCCGACTCAGGCAACATCGCTACCTGACGAACAGTTCCAAATTCCTGATCCTGTCGAAGAGCAGATGCGTGGTTATTACATTAATGAGATGGCTGAATCCACTCAGAATACTTCGACTTTTGTAAGCACTTGGGTCGGAGACCGCGTCGGATTTACATCAAGTGGCGAGAAACCGAGTGATGTCGTCGTCTGTTCATCGTCAAAAGCACCTGAGTGTGAACTTCGCATCATGCAACAGTTTCTCGCAGTGCTTCCTTATTGCGATTCCGAGGCCACGCTGACGTGTATCGAAGGTATCTTCGCAGAACGCGATGGAAAAGCTTTGACGATAGAGCGTTTAGGTACATTCCCCGAGCGCGGTGTCACTGACTTTGCTGCCGATCAGTCAATTTACTTGCCGCAGGGATCACAGCCATTATTGGTGCGGATTAAAGATGCGCCACATAGCGAAGGTGACCTTTATATATACCGAGCTGAATTGACGGGCTCAAGACGTCACGTGGATGGAGTCGCGAATAATTTCAACTATCGGGGTTTTCAGGCCGCTGTCTTTGCAGTGAAACTCAAAGAAGATAACTGGGGGACTTTTCGAAAGGGCGCATGTGGGTATCTGCCAACTAGTCTCACTCCCGGAACTTCATATCGCTTCGCTGCAGGGGTCAAAGTAGAGACTGCTGGTTGCACTTATGACGAAGTTTCACGTTTCGGACCAACAGGAGATAAACGTGGTTGCGTAAGCAACTCTCCTACTCAATGTGCTGCTGCCTATCAATTACCTCGAGATATTCGATTTGGCATGAAAGTTCGATTCCAACGTCCCATGACTGGGTGGCTACACGGGAGGATCGAAGATCCCGTCGTTGATTACGAGTCGACAGCAACAGGTGGCTCAGTGATCACGATGATGGCCAAATCCACGAAAGTTCCTGTATTTCAAGTCTGGAAACGCTATTCAGAATTGAGCCAAAGCCTTAAAGACCTTCTCGCGAAGCGCTCCGTCGCAAGGATTTCTAGTTGGTTTGCTGGTGCTGGCGGTGCAAGTAATGAGGACTTAGCCACTGACACTAAGAAGTCAATAACTCGTCATGGTGGCGAAACCTTTGATGCCACCGAAATGGAGAACTTCCTCGCGTGGCTTCCTCTTGCCCAAGATAAGGCTGCGGCTTTCCCTACAACGTGGGCCTTTAGAAGTATGACGACCAATATGCAACGGAACAACAAGTGCCTCCAAGACACAAGTACTCTCAACGGTGTCGTCACCACAAACTCAACGCTCTACCTTGACGGTCCGCCGGAGCTCAATCCCGAGACAAATACTCTTGACTATAAAGTGGCGGCTCCGCACCTGACGCCTCAAGGCGATGTTTTTCAAGGAACCTATAACTTGCTGCTGAAAAGTACCGTCGCCCGGTGTCTCTACAACTTCACGAACGCACCGATTTCCGCGACAGTATCAGTGCAAAACGCTTCAGGGATTAGCACTGTTGCTACAACATCTGTGACAGAAAGTGACGGGTGGTTACGACTAAGCGCCTCAGGCTTCACTTTCTCGTCACCAACAATCAAGGTGAAGCTCACTCAAGCAGCTCCCGCACCAACTTCATCAGTCGCCACCACTCCCACGCCGACTCCGAGCGCAAGTTCCGGGCCGAAACAAGTGGCCTCTTCAAGTAAGGAATCGTCGAAGAAGACAATCACCTGCGTGAAGGGAGCCGTGAAGAAAAAGGTGACTGCGACGAAGCCAAAATGTCCAAAGGGATACCGAATCGCCAGTTAGAAAAGTGAGTCGAAACTAAGAACGCTGTTCCTTGAAGAATTCCTGCAAGACTGAAGCGCACTCTTCTTTCATTACTCCTGAGATGACTTCTACCTTATATGGCGCCCTTGGGTCTCGAAGCACATCCATAAGCGAACCAACTGCACCTGCTTTCTCATCGAAAGCACCGAAGACCAGACGAGATATCCGTGATTGAGCGATCGCACCGGCACACATCGCACAGGGCTCCAGAGTCACGACGAGTGTGCATCCATCTAAGCGCCACTTTCCAAGGGCTCGTGCTGCCGATTTGATTGCCACAATCTCTGCATGCCCCACAGGATCAGAGAGAAGTTCTCGTCGATTACTGCCAATTCCTACGAGGCGTCCGGCCTCATCGAGGACCACTGCACCAACAGGAACATCCCCTGAGGCTTTTGAAGAAAAAAGCGCCTGCTCGAGGGAAATCTCCATCGCTCGCTCGTACTTCACTCCCTCATCTTCTCCTATACCTCTCTACTTCTCACATTCCTAGAATCCTCGGCGCTGGAGCTCAATTTCACCTGCCAGTACAGTGCGCACCTATGAAGGTACATGTGGCAAACCACCCACTGATCACGCATAAGTTGACGGTTCTTCGTGACAAAGAGACAAACTCTCAGGTCTTTCGCCATCTTGTTGAAGAACTGGTCACTCTCCTTGCTTATGAGGCGACTCGTGAAGTGAAGATTCATCCGGTTGAGATTGTCACGCCTGTCGCCCCAACTCAAGGAGCAATGCTCTCGCTACCTAGACCCGTTGTAGTTCCGATTCTTCGTGCCGGTCTTGGCATGCTTGAAGGAATGATGCGAGTTATCCCAAGTGCCGATGTTGGTTTCCTTGGGATGGTTCGTGATGAGAAAACTCTCCAAGCCTCAACATATGCAAATCGACTTCCTGATGACCTCACAGGGCGACAGTGCTATGTACTCGATCCCATGCTTGCAACAGGCGGAACTCTTGTCGCTGCATTTAACTACCTGATCGATAAGGGAGCCAAGGACATCACTGCCATTTGTCTTCTCTCCGCGCCAGAGGGCGTGGCGACAGTTGAGCGAGCCTTTAAAGGTTCAGAGTTTCCCGTGACACTCGTCACCGGAGCGATGGATGAGAAGCTGAATGAGCACGGATATATCGTCCCGGGTCTTGGTGATGCAGGTGACCGTCTCTACGGCGTAGTCTGATTAACGGATTTACGAGAGAATAACGAACATGAACACTTCCCCTGGATATGCCATCACTATCCGAATTGAAGGCACCCCAGAATTCCAACCAGTCGCTGAGATCACCACAATCATTTCTCGCGAAGGTGCTGCAGTGACCGCGATCGATGTTGTGGACTCACAGTTGGATCAGGTCGTTATCGATGTCACGTGCGACACTGTTAATCAGGATCACGCTGACAAAGTTACGACCGCACTCGCTGCCTCACCGATTCTGAAAGTAAGGAAGGTCTCTGACCGAACATTCCTGCTTCACTTGGGAGGGAAACTTGAGGTCAACTCCAAGGTTCCATTGAAGAATAGAGATGACCTCTCCCGCGCTTACACCCCAGGGGTGGCACGAATCTGCCAAGCAATCGCAAAAGATAAGAGCGATGCAAGACGTCTGACTATCAAGCGAAATACTGTCGCCGTAGTTACAGATGGTTCTGCCGTACTGGGACTTGGAAATCTGGGCCCAGAGGCTGCGCTTCCTGTGATGGAAGGAAAGGCTGCTCTCTTCAAACGCTTTGCAGATGTTGATGCTTGGCCCGTCTGCATCGACTCACAAGATGTCGATGAGATTGTCCGCACAGTCCAGTTGATTGCGCCGGTTTATGGCGGGATCAATCTCGAGGATATCTCTGCCCCACGATGCTTCGAAGTTGAGGCAAGGCTGAGAAAGCTTCTTGATATCCCGGTCTTTCATGATGACCAACACGGAACGGCGGTCGTGGTCCTTGCCGCTCTTCGTAACGGTTTGAAATTAGTCAAGAAAGATTTAAGCGCTTGCAAAATTATTCTCAACGGAGCCGGTGCTGCAGGTACTGCTATCGCAAGACTCCTGGCACTTGCTGGAGCAAAGAACATCATCGGTTTCGATAGCCAAGGAGTCATCAATAAATCCCGCGAGGCAAATAGTGAGATGCGCAAGTGGTTTATCGAGAACTGCAACCCTCATGAATTCCAAGGAAACTTATCTGAGGCCATGAAGGGTGCTGACATCTTCATTGGTGTAAGCGCGCCTAACGTTCTCTCTGAGGCCGATATCGCATCGATGGCCTCCCCTTCAATCGTCTTCGCTCTTGCAAATCCAGATCCCGAGATTGATCCAGCCATTGCGCGTAAGCACGCAGCAGTCGTCGCAACTGGTCGAAGCGATCAACCAAACCAGATCAATAACGTTTTGGCATTTCCTGGGATCTTCCGCGGACTTCTTGATGCTGGTGCCAAGAAAATCACTGATGAGCTACTCGTTGCTTGTGCCGATGCAATCGCCTCGTGCGTCAGCGAGTCACAGCTCAATGCATCATTTATCGTGCCAAGCGTCTTCGATCAGGCTGTTGTAAAAGCGGTCGCAGAAGCAGTTCGAGCTGAATCCAAGAGCTAATC
>SYAN01000067.1 GCA_005787575.1 Actinomycetota bacterium
GCTAGGAGCCTACGAAGCGATTTTGGATGATGACTCAGTTGTCTCACGATGCTATGGATCAATTCGAATCAGCGAGAGACACCGACACCGCTACGAGGTCAATAACAAGTACCGAGAATCTCTTCAAGCAACGGGCCTTCGCTTTTCCGGTTTATCTCCAGATGGAGCGCTGGTTGAGTTCGTAGAGATGGATGCTTCGATGCATCCGTTCTATGTAGGAACACAAGCTCACCCTGAGTTCAAATCACGACCAACCCGCCCGCATCCTCTCTTCTCAGGTTTGATTGCTGCAGCTTTGAGTCGAAATGGAGAAGAGTAGAGCCCCAAGAACCGTGGAGAGCTTCTTGCAACATCTCCAGGTTGAACGTGGACTTAGTGAGAACTCTCTTGCAGCTTATAGATCCGATCTCAGGAAATTCTTTGAAGAAGAATCTAAGTTGAATGAGGAATCTCTAGGACGCTTCCTCAAGAAGTTACAGAGCGCGAAAATGTCGCCGGTTTCAGTCACAAGAATCGTGAGCGTCCTTCGTGGGTACTCAAAGTTCTTGCGCCTGACCGATTCCGATAGCTTTCTGGTGCCTCATCAAAGGGGGCGGCGCCCACAGCGTCTGCCGAAAGCCTTATCTCTGGATGTCATAACCTCTCTCATCGGTAGTTGTCGAAGCGACGAGATGGGAATTCGAGACCGAGCGATAATCGAACTTTTCTATTCCGCGGGATTGCGAGTAAGTGAAGCAGTGAGTCTCGATACCTCCGATTTCCGACTTAGGGAAGAAGAGTCCTCATCTCGATTCATTCGAGTTGTCGGAAAAGGCGCCAAAGAAAGACTCGTGCCGGTAGGGGGCTATGCGGACCAAGCGATCGAGGATTATTTAGTAAGGACGCGACCAGCTTTAATCGGGTCAAAATCCTCTAGCGCACTCTTCCTCAATCATCATGGTCAACGTCTTACCCGACAAGGCATATGGCATATGCTCAAAGAAGTTTCCAAACGGGCAGGACTTGGTTTCACTGTTTCGCCGCACCAGCTTCGCCATTCCTTTGCAACCCATCTCCTTGAAAATGGCGCAGACGTTCGCTCAGTTCAGGAACTACTGGGTCACGCAAGCGTGACAACAACGCAGATTTACACGTTGGTTACGGGAGAGGCCCTGAGAGAAGTCTTCTTCGAAAGCCACCCGCGTGCACGCTGACTGGCTAACCACAAGAACTTAGCGGCCGCGAAGGCGACGAGCGATGATGCTCTGATCGCCCTTACTCTCGAGGTCCGCGATGATTATCGCAAGGGATTCTCGTACTATCCGCCCTCGATCAACGGCCAGTCCAAGGTCTCCTCTTAGCAGTAGTCGGGCTTGTTCCAAATCGAAGAGTTCATCAGGAGAGAGGTAAACAGTGATTTTCTCATCATGACGCTCGCGACCAGACGGTACACGATCGAGGTTGTTGGGTTTTCTTCTAGCAGTTGTTCTAACACCTTTAGTTTTTGGAGCTTTAGTAGGTGAGGGAGTCGCGTTCTCGCTCTCCACATCCGCTTCCACTGATGGAACCGCCGCGAGAGTAGTTTTTCGAAAGAGCTCATCAGCTCCAGGAAGGGTGACACGGCGACTCATTAGATTCCTCCTGCACTTGCGATGGGCTCGGTTGTTTTCGACTGTTGGGCAATTCCCATAGAGATGATCTCGCGCGCTAATCGCCGATATGCCGATGCGCCGGCAGAACTACTCGCAAATGTCGTAATAGGTTCGCCCGCGACTGTGGTTTCGGGAAAACGAACAGTTCTAGAAATAATCGTATCGAAAACTTTTTCAGGAAAGGCTTCGATTATGCGTTCCAAAACTTCGCGACTATGAACCGTCTTGCGGTCGTAGAGGGTTGGAAGTATTCCAAGCATTTCTAAACCGGGGTTTGTGTTCTTTTGAACTTTTCCAATTATGTCAACAAGAAGAGCAACACCACGAAGGGCAAAATATTCGCATTCCAATGGAACAATCACATATTTGGAGGCAGTCAGGGCATTGATGGTGAGGAGCCCGAGAGATGGCTGACAATCAATCAGGATCACATCGTAGTAATCGGACACTGAATCAAGAACACGTTTCAAAACTTTTTCGCGTGCTATCACCGAAACGAGAGCTCCTTCAGCGGCGGCTAAATCCTCATGACTTGGGATCATGTCCATACCTGGCACATTGGTCTTCAAGAGGAAATCCTCTATTTTTGTGGATTCATCAAGCATGAGGTTGTAGATCGATCCTTCGAGGTTTCTAGTTGAGACACCTAGTCCCACCGAAAGTGAATGCTGTGGATCAAAATCAACGAGGAGAACACGGCGACCAAGTTCTGCGATAGCTGCACCGAGATTGATTGTGGTTGTGGTTTTACCAACACCACCTTTTTGATTTACAACTGAGATCACCGTTGCGTTTCCATGTGAGAGCAAGGGTGCCGGTTCTTTAAATGAACGCGCCTTATTCCCCAGAACCGAAGAAGTAGTGGTTACATCATCATCTTGGAAAGTCGATTTAGCACTCAATCGAGATACCTCTCTAACAACTTTCCCGAAGCCTATTGGTGTCGCCCCTTCCATGCAAGGTCCAACATCTGAAGTAAGTTATCACCATGGACGTGATGACCGCACCCGAAGCATTGATTCCGGGATTTCACGTCCGATTAGAGAATTTCGATGGACCTTTTGATCTTCTGCTGCAATTGATAGCGAAACATAAGATGGACGTGACTGAAGTTGCACTCGCTACCGTGACTGACGAGTTCATTGGGTATATCCGTAAACTTGAGGTTGACGGTGAAGGTTGGGATCTGGAGAAAGCGACGGAATTCCTGGTCGTCGCGGCGACCCTTTTAGATCTGAAAGCGGCCCGGCTTCTTCCTAGCGGTGAGATCGACGACGAGGCAGATCTTGCACTATTAGAGGCTCGCGATCTCCTATTCGCGCGTCTGCTCCAGTA
>SYAN01000068.1 GCA_005787575.1 Actinomycetota bacterium
ACTGCGATTTTTGGATTTCGCTCGATTGATGGATAGTCATCAGTTAGAAGGTAGATGTAGGCAGCGATGCGAACATGAAGTTCGAGGAGCGCGTGATTGAAGGTGAGCGCATAACTCGGATAAGTCCGACGAAAGAGAAGCGAGAGGATGACCGGCGGAAAGAGGCTTACTGTGAGAAGGCCAGCGAGAACCGCGACCGGTGCAACCAAGATATAGCGGAAGAAGACCGTCCTTCGATCACGACCACCTATTGCTGGAGCCAATAGGACTTCTACCTGATTTGATGAGGATGTGGCGGGGGATGAAGGATTCGTCATGCGGGAAGGGTAACTAACCGGCCACTCTTGCTCTAGTTGGATGTCGTATCTCGAGGGTAAGTTCCATCACTCACATGGGGGTTAGAGATGAGACTTGGTGAAAGCTATAGGCCGAGGTGAATGGAGGCATAGATGATTGAAACTCTCTTTCTGGCAGTGCTCGTTACCTGGTTTCTCCTACGGCGAAAACGGAGAAAGAGTATAGATATCGAGTATCGCGAGTTAATCACGAGTGAAGTGAGAGTGAAGGAAAGTGCAACTCGTATCCGAGACTTCCTCATAAACATAATCCAGGATGAGAAGAATGATGTTGAACCCTTCTCAGACCCACGCCTTGACGATGCCAGGAAAATTATCGAAGAGGTTGGTCCTGGGGCCTTTTATTGGATGACCCACATCGCCGCTCAACTTGCTTCGGTATCAGCAGCCCAAGTGAATCGAATCCCAACGAACGTCGATGCCGAGCTTGGTGAACATGCCACACCTGAGGAGGTTGTTCGTATAGTGGTTAAGGTTTAGGCCTCTTCTAGTTTCTTAAGGCGCTCACTTACTCCTGGAAAGTCAGAATCTGTAGCGAGAATCTTCGACAACTCCTTCTTTGCAAGTGAAATCTTGTCTTGCTTCTCATAGATGATTGAACGCTCGAAAAGCGCTTTATTGAGAACGTCCTCGTGCCGTTTCTTTGATGATCGCGCTAGGCGAATTGTTTCGATAGCGGCATCAAACATTCCCTCTTCTCTAAATGCGATGGCACGAAAGATTAGAAGTAGCGCAGTCGCATCATCCTCATTTTCAATATCTTCAGTAGTCTCAATCACGTCTTTCCATCTGCGAAGTTGGACTTCACACTCGCAGACAGCTAGCGCTGAAATTTGATCTGGGGCTAGAGATACAGCAACGTCCAGCGCCTCGGCATATCTCTCGCCCAGCTGGAGCAACTCGATATACATGTGCCCAAGACCTTGAACGGAAAATCGCATTGGGACATCTACGCCAGGCGCCACTTTTACATTCATCTCAAAGGCTTTTGCATGATGCTCGAACATCCACGAGCGCTCAAGCTCAGCTCGAGTTGACCATACTTTTGCCGCCTTAGCCGTTAGTCCCTCTAGGTCATTTGAACCACTCATCAAGTGCTTTGGGAGCGCAAAAGCATCAGAGATGTACTCGATATCAGGAAACTTCTTTGCAAGTTTTTCAAGTGCTTCTAATGTCCCTTTTTGCAAAGCCTTATACAAGGCCCTCTGCCTTCGTGGAGTAAATATCCCTGGCGGTGGGACATATTCAGTCAAAGTTTCTGGTTCTTGGTTCTTCGAAATTCTCTTTCGCCCACTACTTTTTCGAAGCGATGTCCGCTCAACCGCATAGAGGCCAGTGCCAGGAATTCCTGCAGATGTGTAAACATCTCCTCGAGTATTGACCGAAACTCGTGCTCCTGGAACGCCAAAAGAAAGCCCCATCGTGCTCTTACTAAAATTCAATCGCACACCTGGAAGTATTTTCATACTTCTGCGGAATCGAAGCGACATATTGTGAGTCTACATAGATGATGTGACAGATCACTCGGGTGATCATCAATTCCCCGCATGAAATACAACGAGTTGCAGGGGAAACGGGGGTATCAGGTAAACTGCGCTCCGAGCCACTTCGAAAAACAAGTTGCTAGATGAAGACTTGCGAAGTGGGGTTGGATTCCGGAGGACCCGGGTCCACTGTGTTCATCAGATAAAGGGGTGAGACCGGCGAAGGCCGGATCGACGATGGTCTCCATCGACCCCAAAGTTCTGCGTCATTTGATGCATATGCAACCCGCTCTCTATTGGCTTGATGCTGACCCACTAGAGCCGGAGTCTCGTCCTTCCTTAGTGGAGGAAATTGAAGCCGATCTCTGCATTGTCGGCGCTGGCTACACCGGTCTTTGGACTGCGCTTATTGCGAAGGAGCGAGATCCAAATCGCAAAGTAGTGATTCTTGAAGCCAAAGAGACTGGTGCTGGGGCCTCGGGAAGAAATGGCGGATTCTGCAACTCATCTCTCACCCATGGATTCATCAATGGTTACAACCGATTCAAAGATGAGATGGAAGCGGTCGAACGACTTGGTCGAGAGAATTTTAATTCGATTGAAAAGACAATCCAGAAATATGGCATTGATTGTGGGTGGGAGCGAACTGGCGAACTAAAAGTAGCGATGAAGCCATGGGAAGTAGATGAACTGAAAGAAGAAGCAAAGCTTCGAAACTCCTACGGCGATGAAGTCGAAGTACTTGACGCTGAACAAACTCGTGCCCGAGTCAACTCCCCTATCTATCTTGGTTCGCTCTGGGATGAAGATGGAACCGCACTCGTTGATCCTGCTCGATTGGTCTGGGGGCTAGAGCGGGCATGTCTCTCACTCGGGGTTTCGATCTATGAACATAGCGCGGTTGAATCTCTTGAAGATGAGGGTGAGAAAGTCGTCGTCTCGACACCCTACGGAAAGGTTCGTGCAGACCGAGTTGCGCTTGCGACAAACGTCTATGACTCACTCCTTCGAAGCACGCATAAATATGTCGTCCCTGTCTATGACTTCCAGCTTGTCACCGAGCCACTTTCACCGAAACAGCTTGAATCAATTGGATGGAAGGGCCGCGAAGGATTATCCGAAGCCGGAAACCAATTCCACTACTACAGACTTACGAAGGAGAACGAGATTCTCTGGGGTGGATATGACGCAATCTATAACTTCCGGGGCAAGGTCAATCCAGAGTACGAAGATGAGCCAGAGACTTATGCTCGCCTAGCTCGTGACTTCTTAAAGACCTTTCCACAGTTGGAAGGAATCAGATTCACCCATGGCTGGGGCGGAGCGATTGATACATGTTCTCGCTTCTCACCTTTTTGGGGAACTGCTATGGGCGAGAAAGTCAGTTATGTTCTTGGTTTCACCGGTCTTGGTGTTGGCGCCACGAGATTCGGCGCTGAAGTGATGCTCGATCTCTTGGATGGGCTTGATACCGAGCGAACCAGACTTGAGATGGTTAGGAAGAAACCATTTCCTTTCCCACCTGAGCCATTCCGTTGGCTCTTCGTCAATCTCACTCAATGGTCTTTGCATCGAGCTGATGAAAGAGGTAAACGCAATATCTGGCTACGAATCCTCGATCGCTTTGGCCTCGGCTTCGACTCTTAATAGACCTCAGAATGGCTTCCTAGTCTCACTAGAACTAAGTGATTCAAGCCTTTTTTCTTGTAGATTAGAACGAGATCCGGCTTTATGTGGCACCCACGAAAACCAGCAAAGTCCCCGATCAGGGGATGATCTTGAAGTTTCGCATCCAGAGGAATGTCACTACCCAAAGTTTCGATAACTCGAATCAACAAAAGATCTAAATTGCGGTTATTTGGGTTTTTCTTCTCTCGCTTATAGTCTCTTCGAAATCGGCTCGATGTTTCAACGTTTCGCATTGAGCAAATGTGAGAGCGGGTCACCCTTTTTAATCCGCTTCACTTTGCCTCTTTGAACTGACTTAATCGTCCTGACCGTCTTGCGATTTGGCTTACCGAGTTCAAATGGGAGCGATTTCTCCTCAGCGACTTTGCGCAAGAAGAGCCTCACTGCCATTGAGGTGGTCAATCCTGATGCCTTCAGAACCATAGCTGCCTTTTCCTTAGTCTCTCTATCAACCCGAACGTTGAGAGTGGAATCTGTAGACATGAGCGCCCCCTTTGTGCGCACATTGTATACACATCGTTATTAGTGTGGCAAGGCTATAGAACCAAGGACCTACATGGGACATTGGTCACTGAAATGTGGATAACTCTTAATATTCCCAGACAGGTTTGGGGCTCTCGAAAACTTTTCTGTCTGCGCCAAAAACAAGGTAACGCGAAAAACCTTTTGTGAACCAACGATCATGGGTAACTGCAAGAACTGTTCCTTGGTAGAAGGTCAATGCTTTCTCTAGCGCTTCTGCCGATGCTAAATCCAAGTTATCTGTCGGCTCATCAAGCAAGAGCAAGGTCGAACCCTCAAGTTCAAGCAAGAGAACCTGGAAACGAGCTTGTTGACCTCCAGATAGCGTTGAGAATTTCTGTTCGGCTTGATTCTGAAGTTCATAGCGACCAAGAACGCTCTTTGCTGGACCAAGTTGCAATGAATGCTCATTCCATAAGATCTCGAGGAGTGTCTTGCTCATGAATTCTGGATGGGCGTGCGTCTGTGCGAAGTGACCAGGGGTTACTCTCGCGCCCAGTTTCCAATTCCCTGAATGTTTTACCTTCAGATCACCACCCAACATTCGAAGAAAGTGGGATTTTCCCGTTCCATTCTTTCCGAGAACCGCTACGCGATCCCCATAGAAAATCTCGATGGAGAATTCTTCCGTCAACCCTTCAAGCACCAAATTCTCACACGTAATAACTCGTTCACCGGTACGTCCACCACTGAGTCCAACTTTCACATCTTGTTCTATCGGAGGTGAAGGAGGTGGACCAATCTCCTCAAACTTTCGAAGACGAGTCTGCATAGCTCGATATTTTGATGCCATATCGGGCGAACTTTTCGCCTGGTTACGAAGGGTAAGGACGAGCTCTTTCAGTCTTTCGTGCTCCTGCTCCCACCTAAGAAGTAACTCAGCGAAACGCGCATTTCGCGCCTTTCTCGCTTCATGCCACGTTGCAAATCCCCCACCATGAATCCACGCAGTGTTGCCGGATACGCCTTGTTCTAGGGTGATAATGCGATTTGCGACCTCGGAGAGAAGTTCGCGATCGTGGCTAATAAAAAGAATTGTCTTATGTGACTCTTTAAGCTGCTCCTCAAGCCAACGTTTTGATGGAACATCGAGATAATTATCTGGCTCATCCAGAATCAGAACTTCCTCCGGTCCGCGAAGCAGAGCCTGCAGGACCAGCTTCTTCTGTTCACCGCCCGAGAGTGTGTTCACCTCGCGCGCTGAGACCTCATCGAATGATTTACCTAACGCCTGAGTGCAACAGATATCCCAAACAACCTCGGCGTCATAACCGCCAGCATCGCCCCAGTCAGATAAGGCAGATGCATAAGCCATCTGTGTCTCTTGCGAATCATTGTTGGACATCGCTGATTCTGCCTCTTTCAACCGTGCGGCAGCGATTCGCACTTTTTCAGGTGAGACCGAGATCAAGAGATCTCTCACAGTTGAACTATCACGAACTTGTCCAATGAATTGGCGCATCACTCCTAATCCGCCAGAAATAGCAATTGCGCCTGAGTCGGGTTCGACATCGCCACAGATCATGCGAATTAGCGTGGTCTTTCCAGCGCCATTGGGCCCAATCAACGCTGCCTTCGCGCCATCGCCCACTCGGAAAGAGACATCATCGAGAAGTACTCGACCATCAGATAGCGTGAATTGAATTCCGCTTACATCGATGTGTCCCATGAGGTGCTGACTCTAGGTGAATAGTGGGTTACTGCAAAAACGATCGGAGTGAATAGGCAAGTAACCCCACTCGTTCATGAATGAAATTATTCCAGTTATCGAGTCCCTGGCCCTTGCTCCAGGAGAGATAACTTCCCGCCGATTCTGCTCGAAAGTCAACGGGATAAGCGGTTACTTTCCAATCAAATCGCTTGAAAGTGGCTACAGCTCGGGGCATGTGGGATGCCGAAGTGATGAGAATCCACTTCTTGCTTCTATCTGCTACCTCGCTAGAGAATTTCGCGTTCTCGAAGGTATTTCGTGACTCGCCTTCAAAGATGGTGCGAGATTGCGAGATACCTTGATTATTGAAGAAGAGTTTGGCGGAGTCGCTTTCACTCAAGCCTTCTGGGCGAAGTGAACCTGAGAATGTCGAATACAAAACTTTGAACTCTGGGCACTTATTAAGAAGCGCAAGTGCCGTCGTGATCCGGTCTCCAGCATCGTTGAGTTGCGGTTCGTTTCGCTCCTCAGCAATTAGCCCAGGATTAAGACCTCCACCAAGGACAATCACTCCTTCAAATCCATCTTGGCACGATATTTTGGGAATGGGGTATTGATTCTCTAAAGTCCGAAGAGCGGCAAAACTCAGGCCAACATTTGAGAAAAAGACTAGAGCGATGAGAATCCCGACAGTTAGACGCTTTGCATTC
>SYAN01000069.1 GCA_005787575.1 Actinomycetota bacterium
GACTCAAGGCCTTTGACTCAAGCCGGAGCGGTTGAAATGACAAGGTGGCTTAGAGAGCAAAGCATCTCCATCACGCATCACCGTTACGGCAACGTCGGGGGCGGGCCCAATCCTAAAGTCGCTGCGATTTTTTAAAGGGCTAGGAGTTCGCTTCAAGCAGTTCTTGAATTAAGCGTTCTACTTTCATCTTGATCTCATCCCTAATTTTCCTGACAACTTCAATTGGTTTTCCTGCTGGGTCGTCCAAAACCCAATCCTCATAGCGCTTACCAGGGTAGAAAGGACATGCATCGCCACACCCCATGGTGATCACAACATCCGAAGCAACTACTGCCTCGGGAGTCAGGATCTTTGGCCTCTCATTGGCAATATCGATCCCAATCTCCTTCATCACCTCTACTGCCTGAGGGTTTATAGAATCCTTTGGCGCTGATCCAGCTGAGAGAACTTCAATTCTTCCCCCGGATAGAGTTGCGAGAAGTCCTGCTGCCATCTGCGAACGTCCTGCATTATGAACACAAACAAAAAGAACCCGCTTCTTATCCATTTTTCTCACTATCAAGGACCTTGATGACAGTCATCGCGATGAGCGCACCAAGCACTTGAGCGGCGATGAATGTAAGAACTGAACTTGGCGCAATTCCGGTATAGCTATCTGTAAGAGTTCTTGCCAGAGTGACTGCGGGATTTGCGAAAGATGAAGAGGAGGTGAAGAAGTACGCACCACCAATCCAGAGAACGATGAGTGAGGACCTTGCCATCGTGGAGATTTTCACCCACGTAGAAAAGACAACGAGAATAAGACCGAATGTCGCAACAATCTCTGAGAGGAACAGGTGTGATCCACCTCGTGAAGTAGTGGATATTTCAATCGCTGGAAATTGATAAAGAACGTTTGCCGTAATCACTCCTATCGAAGCCCCAAGGACCTGGGCGAGGAAATATCCAAAGAACTCTCCAACAGATAATTCTTTGCGAAACAGTGCAACGAGCGAAACTGCAGGATTGAAGTGGGCTCCGCTTATTGGAGCCATGAGATTGATTGACACAAAGAGTGCAGCGACAGTCACAGAGGCGATGACGAAGAGCCTGAGTCCAGCATCTTGACTTGCACCAGCGACCATGGCGCCCGAACCAACTATGGAAAGGAGCAAGAAAGATGTCCCAAGGGCCTCTGCAAAAAGTTTTTCAGATAGTTTTCTCATGACGGTATTTTCCTGCATCATTCACAAAACGCTACGAGGCGCCAAGGCGACCTGGGTGAATTTCTCGTTAACGAGTCGATGATCCAGGTGCACGAAGATAGATGAAACCCATGGCTACTAAGGTTAATGAAATCAAGGCCACGAGAATCCCTTCATCACTGACTGATACTTCTTTACCAGAAACAGAACTTGACTCAGTAGCCAGTGATTCGACACCTTCACCTTTGCCCGCCAAATCCCCTAGAAAGAAGTAAATCTCCCCGGTTATGACATGACCATCTTCTCCTACGACTCGATAAGTCAGGTGATAACGCCCAGGGATCGCATTAGCAGTTGAAGGCTTAGCCTGAAGAATGGGGCCCACAACTTGTACATCGCTAAGTGCAACTTCTTCGCCCGAAGGATCATGCAGCTTCATAGAATTGACTGCACTTGATATGGACAAGAGCGGCCCGGCAAAAGTGAGTGAGATTTTCTCCGGCATTGATCGGATGTTTTCTTCGCTGTTCGGATTACTCTCAATCAGATTTACATGAGCTGAGGAACCTACTGCTGGGACAAGGCATGCAACGACAGTCAAAAAAAGGACGAGGAATCTACTAACTCTCACAGATGTGACTATCCCTCTTTAGTTTTCCTGGAACACGATTCGCAGACTCCGAAGATTTCTAAGCTGTGAGAGACATCTGAATATCGATAACGCTTTGCTGCAGTTTCTGCCATCTCTTCGACTTCTTCGACTTCAATGGGTCGAGATGCGCCGCAAATTTTGCAGATGATGTGGTGATGGTGGCCTTCATCGCTTCCACAATGGCGAAACAACTTCTCACCAGTCGGAGAGATGATGGCATCGACCTCTCCTTCATCAACAAGGTTCTCAAGTTGCCGATAGACAGTCGCAAGTCCCATGGAAATACCTCGAGCTTTGAGCATCTGGTGGATGGCTTGAGAGCTCAAGAAGGGATCGATTCCTTGCAAGAACTCCAGAATCCTCACTCTTCGAGCCGAACTTCTGCGCTTCTTCGGCTGCACTTGCTGAGGCATGATGCGAAATCTACTCCACATTCGAGATCCAACTTCAAGGAAGCCTTCACGGTGTACCCTTAAAATCATGGCGAGAACAATTCTGATAACGGGCGGCAGTAGTGGAATCGGATCAGCGATGGTTCGCAAATTCCTCGATGAAGGAGACTCCGTTTGGTTCACTTATCTTCGAGGTGCCGAAAGTGATCCACTCCATCTCGATAATGAGCTAGTCAGAGCCTTTCCTCTCGATCTCGGTGACTATTCCTCGGTCTCCTCACTAGTCCAATCACTTCCCCATATTCCTGATGTACTCATCCACAATGCTGGAGTGGGTTCTGCGACAGTTCGTCGTGTCAGCGAAAAACTTCACGAGCAAGATGAAGCAATGCTCAGGATAAATGCAGTCGGCACTCTCTGGCTCAATGATCTCTTGCTCCCCCACTTCAAAGATCGCAACTACGGCACAATCATCTTTCTTTCATCGGTTGGTGGCGGTATCACTCAAGTTCCCGGATTTCGTTATTCCGATGGGATGAGCAAGGCCGCAATTGCATTTCTAGGACGCATCCTTGCGGCTGATCTAGCGCAAACAGATATAAGCGTATTTACCATTTGTCCTGGAGCAACCCAGACTCCGATGTTCGAAGCATCGACTCTCGCTGGACTTGATTCAACTAGCAGAGAGAGACTCATCGCTGCCCTACCAAAGGGAAGAATGATAAAAGCCGATGAGATAGCCGGCCTTGCCTATTTTCTCACCACTGATGCGGCTAAGCCTCTCCATGGCGCAGTGCTCGATGCTTCCATGGGGCTTGGCGTCAATCCTGGCCTTCTACAAAAATAGTTCAGTCCAGCAAAGCCCTACCATCGCAACTTTTCACCCAGTATCTTTCTAACCATGACCACACCAGTCCAATCTGAAATGAAGCTACTCTCTGGCAATCTCTTTCTAGGTGGCGAGTGGATGGCTAGCGCCGGGCAACGGCACAAGATCATCAATCCAGCAGATGAGACGGTTGTTGGCGAATATGCAGATGCAACAGAGGCAGAGATCGACAGAGCTGTTGCAAAAGCCAAGCAAGCGCAAGGAATTTGGTGGGCGATGAGCGCCTTGGAAAGAGCTAACGCATTACATCAAGTCGCCGATCAAATGATCGCAAACTCTGCAATCACAGGAGAGTCGCTGACTCGAGAGATGGGAAAACCCTTTCGTGAATCAAACTGGGAAGGTGGCGCTGCAGCCTCCTCATTTCGATATTACGCTGAGTTAGCTCGTCATGAAAACGGCAGAATCGCCGGGCCCGCAATTGCTGGTCAATTGCAGATGGTCGTGAAGGAACCGCTCGGAACTGTTGTTTCGATTGTTCCCTATAACTTTCCAATGCTTCTAGCTGGATGGCAGTCAGCTGCTGCGCTGGGGGCTGGTAATGCAGTGATTATCAAACCCTCGGAACTGACTTCACTCACGATGCTGCTCTGGATGAAGGCGTTCCAATCTCTTCCTGAAGGTCTGGTGCAGGTGATTACAGGAGGAGCTGCTGTTGGTCAAAATCTTGTATCACATCAAGATACTCATGCAGTTGCCTTTACAGGAAGCGTCAAAGCAGCGCAAGCAGTCGCAATGAGCGCATCCACCAGATTCAAGCCAACTTTGATCGAAGCATCTGGAAATGATGCTTTTATTGTTATGCCCTCTGCTGATATTGATACAGCTGCACGGGGAGCTACCTTCGCCGCATTTTTAAATTGTGGCCAAGTCTGCACATCTGCCGAGCGTTTCTATGTCCATGAGGATATCTACGAAGACTTTGTCGCCAAACTTGCAAAATATGCATCTTCACTTCGAGTTGGTAGTGGTCTTTCAAAAGTGGATATGGGGCCGATGGCTTCACAGCGAGAGTTGGAGCGCTTCGAACGGATAATCACTCATGCGTTGGAACAGGGTGCGGAACTTGTCACAGGTGGGAAACGCCCTTCACAGACAGGCAAAGGGTTCTTCTACGAACCGACAGTTCTAAAAGTCACTGCTGAAATGGAAGTTATGCATGGAGAGTGTTTTGGTCCCCTAGCCCCTGTGGCCAAGATTAAAGATATCGATGAAGCGATAGCGCATGCAAACGACTCAGAACTGGGATTGGGGGCAAATATCTACACGAATGATCTCGAAGAGTCATTTAAAGCTGTTAATGAAATCGAGACTGGAATTGTTTGGGTGAATACGCCGCTTAATGATAACGATGCGATTCCATTCGGTGGCAGGAAGTTCACGGGTTCTGGCAGAGAACTCGGTTCAGAAGGCCTTGAACAATTCCGACGATCCAAAATGGTGATGATTGCCCCTCAAGCTGAGGCCGATCCTGAATGGTTTCCATATCCTGACTCAGACGCTTTCAACTTTTGAATTTATTCGCCCAACTATGTTCGAGCAATCTCAGCCTTCTGAGATTTCAAAAGCCCAGAGATCAAAGTCATCGAGAAGGAAGCTCTCAAAACCCCGGACTTCTAGTGCTGCGGCGATCTGAGCTCGATGTTCTGTTGCATGATGGATTGCTTGAGAAAGTATCGTCGAACGCCACCTTTGCACAACTTCCCCATCATGACGCTCAAATTGAACCTTAATCTCATCAAGTTCTACTGACTCAGTCAACGCCAGATCCACTGCTTTGCACTGTTCAATCAGCAACTCTAAATCGCTACTGAGTTTCGGTTTTTCTATCTCTTCACCTGGCACATCAGCCCATTCACCAGAGATTCGAAAATAATAGAAATCAGCACTATCAACGATATGGTGAACAATCTCGGCGATATCCCATTCGGGATCCTTTACGAAAGCAGTTAGCGCTTCATTCGGAAGCGAGCGCAGGTGCTCTAGAAGATGTTGATTAGACCAGGCCATATGTGCGAGAAGGCGTCTGAGACCGATTGTCATTTTGTCAGTCTACGGGTGACCAGGATGGTTCCAATAGCCGCAAGACCCATTCCAAGAAGTCCTACCGGTGAAATTCGCTCACCAAAGAGAGCGAAAGCCTCAATGGCAGTCAGAGGCGGAACTAGGTAGTACAAACTTGAGACTGAGCTGGCGCTGTCATGTTTGAGAAGATAAAAAAGCAGAAAAATCGATCCAATCGAGAGCGCAATGACAATCCATGCCAGGGCTACCAGAAACTCGAGTGTTACCTCTACTTTCCATTCTTCTGAGAGAGAAGCGGCTATAGCGAAGAGGACGGTGGCGGCGGCAAATTGGACTGCTGTCCCGGGAAGAAATGGAATCTCTGTTCCAGACTTCTTCTGAAGAAGATATCCCGCTGTTGTTCCGAAGAGTGCAAAGAAACAGGAGATGATTCCTAGCCCTGAGAACTTTGGTGCGAACTCCCCGCTGAAGACTTTTGGCAACAGCAATAAAGCAACGCCGACAAGACCGAGTAAGAGCCCAACTCCCTGAATAACGCGTATTCGTTCACCCAAGAATCTGACAGCAAGGACTGATACGAGGATCGGCTGCAAACTTACTATCGCAGAGGTAATACCGGCGGGGACTCCGAGGTGAACTGCATAAAAGACGCCGCCTATGTAGATGACTTGAAGAAAAAATCCGACCGATATCGACTGCCACACTTGATCCCTACTCAAGCGCAGGGACTCTCTAATTGCTTTCGCGATGAGCACTAAGAGGATTGTCGCTACGGCATAACGAATTGTGAGAAAGACAAATGGTTCGGCGAAGGGAAGGATGTACTTTGCACCAACAAAGCCTGTGCTCCAGAGTAAAACGAAGACGATTGGAGCAAACCTCGTCAATGATTTCATTTGACGATTCTATACAGAGCTCATTTACAGATTACACACCAGCGACTATTAATTGGAGGGCTGATTGCCTTGAATTCCATCAATTAGATTTCGAAGTAGATGCGCAAAGAGTTCAAGTGAGAGATCCTTGGGACAACTTGATAACTCTCTCGCCTCGAAGTTAGTTTTACTTGAAGGTCTTATTTACCTAACTGCTCAAGCTCAGAGAGATACGTTCTTCGTGCGCGAGTCTCCTGACCGGCATTCCTTTGAGAATATGCACTTGAGCGTCTCCGTAAACTTCCCAGTCATCTCTGCCACTTCGTCTAGTGAGAGCCGTCATCTCATCTATCCCTAGGAGAATAGAGTCTTCGGGGACTTCAAGGAGGAGTTTGGCTGCACTTTCTGGTATCCATTTGAAGAACTTATTGAAGTGAGGAATGACTCGAAGTCCAGGAATCAGTGCAAGTCCTTCCGTCGGATCACTTCTTGTGATTCGAAAATTGGGAATTTGGGTACTCATCACCATCGCGCCAGCGCTACAACCAGCAAGAGACCCTCCTCTCCTCCAATTCTCTTCAACCAGCTTCCAGGCAAGAGTTCCTCGAAGCGTATTAGCCAAGAAATGCGGGTCTCCGCCCGAAAGATAAATCAGAGCGCTACCTGTTATCGCACTCACTATTTCTGGACTATTGGCACTCTCTCGATCGAAGATCGGAATGAACTGCACTTGGACATCAAGAATCTCCGCTTGCTTCTCAACTAACTCTCGCCAATATTGAATTCTCTGTTCGCTTTCTTGTCCCGCTGCTGTAGGAATCTGAGCGTATACCGGACTCATTCCTGCTCTTATTCCATCGCCCAATAATGATTTTTCAAACTCAGCCATCTTGGGGAGATATTCACCCGAACCGACGAGTGCGAGAGAGCCCGGCATCAGCAAAGCCTAAATGAAGTTGACTCGGTACGTAGGAGTACGCAGATCAAAAAACTACTGCAGCTCTCTATTCTTTCTTACCTCAGCCTCTCTAAGAGCAAACTCATTACTTCGAACGTCATATTTTCGAAACTTTGGCATGGCTGAAGCAATAACCGCGACAAAACCTATACATAGCAATCCACCGCCGACGATTGAGGTCCTAAGCGAAGTCA
>SYAN01000070.1 GCA_005787575.1 Actinomycetota bacterium
ATCGATGTGAGCCATGATGCCGATGTTGCGGACGGTTGAGAGATCAACTGCCGTGTCGATAGCTGCCACTTCTTCTCTTCCTCTTCTTTTCTCTTATTTACTCAGGATTACCAGCGGTAGTGAGCAAAAGCCTTGTTGGCCTCTGCCATCTTGTGGGTGTATTCGCGACGCTTCACTGCTGCGCCAAGGCCATTGCTTGCATCGATGATTTCGTTTGTGAGGCGCTCTGCCATTGACTTCTCGCGGCGATCACTTGCATTCTCGACCAACCAACGAAGCGCAAGTGTCATCGCACGTGCGGCCTTCACTTCAACAGGCACCTGATATGTAGCGCCACCGACTCGTCGTGAACGAACTTCGACAGATGGTTTTACATTGTCGATTGCGCGCTTGAGAGTGATTACAGGATCTACTTCAGCCTTTGATCGGCAACCTTCCATCGCGTTGTAGACGATCGCTTCAGCGGTTGATCGCTTACCGGATGTGAGAACTCGATTGATCAAAGCAGTTACGACCGGTGAGTTATAAACCGGATCTGCAATGACCTGCTTTTTGGGAGCGGGACCTTTACGTGGCATCTTCTCTTATCTCCCTTTACTTCTTATCGCGCTTTGCGCCATAGCGGGAACGGGCTTGCTTACGATCTTTGACACCTTGGGTGTCGAGTGAACCGCGAACGATCTTGTATCGAACTCCTGGTAGATCCTTAACACGACCACCACGAACCAAAACGATTGAGTGCTCTTGCAGATTGTGTCCTTCGCCAGGGATGTACGCAGTAACTTCCATTCCGCTTGTGAGACGAACGCGAGCAACTTTGCGAAGTGCAGAGTTCGGCTTCTTCGGTGTCGTTGTATAAACACGAGTACAAACACCGCGACGTTGCGGACTTCCCTTGAGTGCAGGTGTCGTCGTCTTCGAAGATTTCTCGACGCGACCCTTGCGGACCAGCTGCTGAATAGTTGGCACTGCTCTCTCTTCTCTCTGGCTTACGCCTTCTTTTTCGTTGACGCGTTCACTAACTCCCGACCCACGCGGTCGGGTGTGTCGGAACACATCTCGTTTTCATCCGCGCAAAGTCACATGACAGAGACTTAGATGAACTTCGTCTTGATTGCTCACTACTTTTTTCCTGCGTAAGTCCCAGCAACGAGACGACCGAAGGCAGGAAGCCCACGCGAACAAGAGCGCGAGGGTAGCCGAGCCACGCGCTGCGGGTCAAAATGGCTCTTACTCCCCCTCGACTGAGCGATCTTGTATTTCGACGTTGCGACACGCCGACAAATCCCCTGTTAGCCTTTGCTTATGGCTCGCAAAGTAAAGAAAACTCCCGCCAAAGTTATCCGCCGTGGCCGTTCATCCACATCTCGGATCAGCTCCAAGAACCAGATAACTATCCCGGTTGAGATCCTTCGCGCCGTAGATATTGAGATAGGGAACGTCGTGCGCTTCACCGAAGACGGTAAAGGGCGAATAGTCCTGGAAAAGATCGACGAACCAGAATGGAAGAGCGCTCTTCGGGAATTCATTGGGTCAGAACCAAATTTTGGCAAGGACTTTGACTACAAGAAGGAGCGTGAAGAGTGGGATGCCAGACTGACTCGTCGTGGCTGATTGCACTCGTCAATTCCCATGACGCTCACCATCAGGAAGCAATAACCCAGTTCGAGTCCCTAGGAGTTGCGCCATCTATAAGCGCCCTCGCACTGGCAGAGGTCTTGAGCGGTTTTCCTTCTCGGCGCCATCAAAGAGCTAGGAAGCTCAACACAATCTTCTCTTCGGTAGTTCATGTTGACGCCAAAATCGCAGAAAAGGCCGCTGAGATTCGAGTCGAATATGGAATCTCCCTAGGAGACGCGATCGTCGTTGCCTCTGCTCTCGTTCACGACACAGAGTTACTCACTTTCGATAAGAGGATGCAGAACGTCTTTGAGCGACTTAAATAGCTCCCGTGACTGAAGCGACTCTGCCAAAACCGAAACTTCGAGGCGTTATCCATCTTGTGATGTCTCCGCTCTCCCTCGTCGCTGGGCTCACACTTGTCACCATCGCTCATGAATTGAGAGGGCGAGTCACTCTTGGAATTCTCACGTTGACAGCAGTTGTCCTTTTCTCATGTAGCGCGCTTTATCATCGTGTGAAATGGCGCGAATCGATGAAAGCACTCTGGCGACGAATCGATCACGCAAACATTCCGCTCCTTATTGCTGGTACATACACTCCCTTTGCCATCTTTCTTCTCGATTCCAGGAAAGCAACAATCCTGCTCTCAATCATCTGGGGCACCGCAGCATCGGCAGCGATATTTCGAATCGCATGGATAACGGCTCCACGATGGCTCTACGTGCCTATCTATATTGCACTTGGTTGGATGGCTTTGATCTATCTTCCAGACTTCTACCGCGAAGGCGGAATCGCAGTATTCACTCTTATATTTGTCGGCGGCCTTCTCTACTCGGCAGGCGGAATCATCTACGCGCTAAAGAAACCAAACTTCTCGATCGACTGGTTCGGTTTTCATGAACTCTTTCATGCAATGACTGCCGCCGCATTCATCTGTCACTTCGTCGCAGCGGCGCTAGTTGTCTATCTCGCAAACTAAAGGCCTCATTGTTATTTAACTGTGCAACAACAATTTAAGAAGGGCCCCGAGTCGCCTCGGGGCCCTATCTAGTGGGGCTTTCGCCCCGCAATGACTATTTAGCGAGCATCCGCATCGAACTCATCGAGTCTGACTGCTTCACCCGAACCTGTTGATTCAAATGGTGTGTAGTCGTACTCGTCATAGGCGGCATAAACAGCTGCCTTCGCTTCTTCAGTCGGCTCGACCTTGACGTTTCTGTAACGTGCAAGTCCGGTACCTGCTGGGATGAGCTTGCCGATGATCACGTTCTCCTTGAGACCGAGAAGTGGATCGCGCTTCTCGGCTAGCGCTGCGTCGGTGAGGACGCGAGTCGTCTCTTGGAACGATGCAGCAGAGAGCCACGATTCAGTAGCGAGTGATGCCTTGGTGATACCCATCAACTCAGCACGACCTGCAGCGGCTTTGCCACCTTCTTGAACGACGCGACGATTCTCTACTTCGAGTCTCGCGCGATCGACCAATTCACCTGGGAGCAACTCGGTATCACCGGGTTCTAGAACCGTGACGCGCTTGAGCATCTGGCGAACGATGATCTCGATGTGCTTATCGTGGATCGATACACCTTGTGATCGATAGACCTCTTGGATCTCAGTGACAAGGTGAACTTGGGTCGCACGTGGACCGAGGATTCGAAGAACTTGCTTCGGATCAATCGCACCAACGACCAACTTCTCACCAACACCAACACGCGAACCTTCTTCAACCAGAAGCTTCTGGCGTCGAGTGATCGGATAAGCAGTTGCTTCACCACCATCTTCAGGTGTTACGAGGATCTTCTTGCCCTTTGAGTCTTCCATGAAGGAGACGACACCGGCTGCTTCTGCAATCGGAGCGACACCCTTTGGTGTTCGAGCTTCGAAAAGCTCGACGACACGAGGCAGACCATGAGTGATGTCATCTCCAGCCACACCTCCGGTG
>SYAN01000071.1 GCA_005787575.1 Actinomycetota bacterium
CTCATAATCGCTGTGTCGTGGGTTCAAATCCCGCCTCCGCTACCAAGTTCTCGTTCACTTTGGTGAAGCATCGAAGGGACGGGTACGCTTCCGAGCGTTCAACTCCGAGAAATCGGAATATTCTCAACAAAGATAAGTAAACCCACAAGGCAAGGAGCTCCACATGGCAAGCAAGAGTGCAGATGTCCGTCCGAAAATCACAATGGCTTGCGTGGAGTGCAAAGAGCGCAACTACATCACTCGCAAGAATCGACGTAATGATCCAGATCGACTCGAGATGAAGAAGTACTGCCCGCGCTGCAAGTCCTCGACACTTCATCGCGAGACTCGCTAACTTCGAATCGCCCTAACCCGTGATCGATCCAACGATCGTCGGTAAGCGAATCACAAGCACGAAACCATTCATTGTCGACCAGAGCGCAATCATGCGTTTTTGTCAGGCAATCGGTGAGCGAGATGATCGATTCGCTCCACCTACCTTCTCATTCACTTTCATCATCTCCGCCTTTGAAGAGAGTCTTAAAGGTGCAGGAATTGATTGGTCGCGAATGGTCCATGGTGATCAAAGATTTGAGATTCGAGAGCCAATAAAGGCCGGTGACATTCTTACACTCTCTTCGACAGTAGAGAGCGTACGAAGTGCTGCTGGTAACGAGTTAGTCTCCGTACGAGCGGATATCGAGCGTGAAGGTAAAGAGATCATCCAAGCCTGGTCGACTCTGGTGGTGCGAGGATGACATTCACAACTGGGGACATATTGCCCACTCGAGCCTTTTCGATAGATCGAGCGATGTTGAAGGCTTATGCCGATGCAAGTGGCGATCAAAACCCCATTCATCAGGATGAAGCATTTGCGAAGTCAGTTGGACTGCCAAATGTGATTGCACATGGGATGTTGACCATGGCGCTAGGCGGGACATACCTAGCAGAACTCTTTGGCGGTCCAGGGAAGATCAGGAAATTCGGTGTCCGTTTCACTAAGCCCGTAGTCGTTGCTGACGGGGAGCCAGCAAAGGTGGAATTCTCGGGAACAGTCACTTCGATTGAGAGTGGAATTGCATCAATCGAACTAACCGCCCGACACAGTGAACAAAAAGTTCTTGGTATGGCTAAGGCGGAAATCGTGATCGACGAGCCAGTAGAGAAATGACTCAGTCGTCGATGGAAGATGTGACCGTTGCTCTGATTATCGAAGGTTTCGGTGATGATGCGCTCACCTCATTTCATTCAATACTTAACTCAACCAGTGCCCGTCTCCTCGTTCTAATCAACGGCAAGCAGGAGGAGATCGATTTCCCCATCGATCCACGAGTAGAAGTTGTTGAGATAAAACAGAAACTCGGATGGGCAAATGCAATAAATCAAATTCTTGCAAGCATCAAGACCAAGTATTTAGTGATTATGGATCCTTCGACCACCTTCACAGGTGATGCAATTTCGCCTGCGCTAGCAAAGCTCGACGAGGGTTTTGTCGCAGCTGGATGGCGCGGTGGACTTGTAAATGTCGAGGATGAGTGGCGCTCTGTTGAGGATAAGGGAGAGGGAGAAGTTGATGTGCTCTTCTCTTATTTCATGCTGGTCGAACGTGAGTTTGCCTTGAAGGTGGGCGCGAACCCGAGTGCGAAGTACTATCGAAATGCAGATCTCGAATTCTCACTCGCCTTGCGCGAAGCAGGAGGAAAGCTCTATCAATTAGACCTACCACTAGAACAAGGTCGCCATCATGGATATCACGACGTTGACCCCGCTTATCGTGAGAAGCACTCCAAAGAGAATTACAACCGCATCCTGCGAAGATTTCGTGGCAAGAGCGACATCCTTTCACCGCGTCGTTAGCCTTCAGCTGTGAGCACCAATCTCTCAGACCACACAACTTTCAAGGTAGGTGGCCCAGCCTCAGAATTCTTCGTCGCAAAGGATGAAGATGAGGCAATCCGATTGGTCTCTGAGGCTGATCAAAAGAAATTGCCCGTTCTGATTCTTGGTGGTGGATCGAACATCCTTGTTACAGATAGTGGTTTTCCAGGACGAGTCATCAAAATGGAGATCACCGGAGATATCCGCGCTGTTGATTCCTGTAGCGGAGGGATGATCACAATCGGCGCTGGTCGTGATTGGGACGACTTTGTCGATGAGTGCGTGAGAAAAGGATTTGTTGGTGTTGAGTCACTAAGTGGGATTCCGGGAACTGTCGGTGCGGCACCGATTCAAAATATCGGCGCATATGGCCATGACCTCAGTGAAGCTACCGCTCGAGTGAGAGCATTTGATCGCGTGGCAAAGGAGATCGTCACCTTCTCGCAATCTGAATGTGGTTACAGTTACCGAAGCTCTAGATTCAAGGAGAATTCTGAACGCTACCTCATCTTGGATGTGACTTTCCAGATGAAGCAAGGTGAGCTCTCACTTCCAATCCTTTACCCCGAGCTTGCTGAAGCACTTGATGTCGAAGAGGAGGAGAGGGCGCCTCTAGGAAGAGTACGTGAAGCAGTCCTTGCAATCAGGGGGAGAAAAGGAATGGTGATTGATCCAAATGATCTTGATACCAATTCAGCCGGATCTTTCTTCACCAATCCCATCGTCGCACAATCCCAAGTTCCCGATGGTGCAACATCGTGGCCCTCGGGTGATGGCCGTTTCAAGATATCTGCAGCTTGGTTGATGGAAAACGCTGGCATAAGCAAAGGGATGAAGTTGGCAAATGCCAGAATTTCATCAAAGCATGTTTTGGCTCTTACTAATCCGGGAGAGGCAAGTGCAAGTGAAATAAAAGCCCTTGCTGATCTCTGTACCGAAAAGGTACGCGGGAAATTCGGAATCGAGTTGGAGCGAGAAGTTCGGTTAGTTGGCTTTGCTCAGTAGATTCTTGATGCGAGTTACGCCTTCGACGATATCTTCATCAGAGGTTGCGTAAGA
>SYAN01000072.1 GCA_005787575.1 Actinomycetota bacterium
GCGACTGCATAACTCAGTGATTGATCTGCCTTGTCGTAGACCGGAGCAGCTGCGTCATAGACGGTCGCATTTGTGGTCATGATTCCGGTGACACCGCGTGCATCTTTCAAGCAGTTATTCATCGCAGGAGCGATGTAGCCCCTTGGCGAGTTATATCCCTCTAATTTTGAATTTTCCAGAGTAGACATGCGCCAAACCAGAGTCTCTGCTTCTGCATTTTCTGTCATGTACTTCTCGAGCAATTTCCACCAAGCAATGACTTCATACTCTGTTGAGTCAGAGATGAAATCCGGAATGCTATTTGCGCCAAACATGGTGAAGCCCTTTGGCATACGGAAATTATCAACTTCTGCTGGGAGCGGACCCGGCACAACTGCCTTTGCAACGGAGACTTTCACTGGCTTACCCGAGATCACGATGGTTCCCGTTGTATTGTCTTGAGTCACATATGGATCACCGATTCGCCCCTGGAACCAACCCTTGAAGTTGTTGATGTATTTGCCAAGTTCAACCGTCATTCTAAATTGCGCATTCTCCGGGAAGTTGTACGCGACCGGACAGAATCCTTTCCAACTCTCCTTTGACGAGCTTATGCCGCGCGCGAAATTTGCTTCTGCGCATGTACCTGGAACTACTTTCACTGGGATGACTCGAAACTCCACAGAGTTAAAGAGCCCGTCTTTCACATTTGCAGGTAGAAATGCTTTCATTGCATCGCTGAGATTTGATGGCAACATCGCCGCTTTGATCGCAACTTCGACTAGATAACTTGTGCCTCCCTTATGTGGCGCAGCGTCGAATTCGACGACTTGGCTCTTCGCGCCGGGAGGAAGATTTTGTGCCGGATTTCCCTCCCATGTCGATGACAATCTCTGAACCACCCCAGTCGGCTTGTAGTCGGTGCCGAGAATGTCGATAGCCGCATACTCCCGTGGCGCCGAGGATGAACTCCAAGTCTTTCCGTCGGTTGAGACTTCAACGGACTTGATGCAAGCGAATGTGTTCTTGCTATCGCAAAATGGCAAAACCGCAGTGTAGTTGCGTGCAGTAAAAGTCATCGTGGCGGTTGCAGGAACTTCTGGATCCATCTCCGATGTGAGCGGAGTAGTTGATGACTGACCAAAATCGGCAAAGCGATTGATCAGCGTTGAACTGGGAGGAAGAAGTGGTGCTTGCCAAGCCACACCATCTTCGGTCGCAGCTTGCGAGGGAGCATAGGTGGCAAGCGTCGAGAGAAGGATTAAGGCGGATGCGAGAGCGATAAGCCGCTTCATGCCCTGAGATTCTAGGTCAGGAATGCGCCACAATCTAGAGTGAAACTAGCCCTTTTACTCGTGAGCCCTCGGGTCTGGTTCTTGTGGATTCTTTCGAAGGCTAATGACAGTGGTAACTGCCAAAGCGCTAACGATTACGCCAAGTGAGAAGTTCAAAGAGATATGAGGAACGGTTACTGGCCCAATCTCATCGACCCCTACTCCATGGAGGGCCTCAATCACCAGTTTGACCCCAATAAACCCGAGAACCACAGCAAGACCTTTAGACAAATAGATCAACCTTCGAAGCAGTATCCCGACTAAGAAGTAGAGCTGGCGAAGACCCATCAAAGCAAACGCGTTTGCCATGAAGACTATGTAAGGATCGCGAGTTAGTCCAAAGATCGCTGGGATTGAATCCAAAGCAAAGAGGATATCTGTGGTTCCAAGCGCGACGAGTGCCAGGGTGAAGGTTGACCAACCACGTGTTCGAAGTTTCTTTATCAACTTCGATTCATCCCACTCATCCTCATCGGGATCTCCCGAGATAAGTTTGTAGGCGGTCCAGAGCAAGATCGCACCAAAGAGGAAGAAGACTGCGACAAATCTTTCGATCACGGCAGCGCCAATGATGATGAAGATTCCTCGGAAGAGTAGTGCCATCAAGATTCCCAGGAGCAAGACCATCTGCTCTTGTTCCTTCTTCACCTTAAGTCGCGAGAGAATGATGATGAAGACGAAGAGATTGTCGATTGATAACGAATACTCTGTGATCCATCCAGCGAAGAATTCGGCACTCGCTTCAGTGCTCTCCCAATTTCGCATCGTGACACCAAAGATGATCGCGGCAGATACATAAATAAAGGTCCAGCCCGCAGCCTCTTTCAATGAGGTCTCGTGATTTCGCCTGAGCCAGGCCCAAATCAGATCGAAGATTATGACGACGCCGACTGCAATCGCGGTGATAGCCCAAATAGTTGGGGTGGTATTCGAGATTCGCTCGGGTATTTCACTGACTTCCGACGAAGCTAAGAAGAAGTTCATCTCACTCGCATCTCTCGAATATCCTGCTCGATTTGCCGACAATTGATTAAGCGGATCCTTGCTTTCGCAAGAACCCGCTTAATCTACTTTAGGTAGTTCAGTTTCTTTCTGAACTTCGCACTCTAGTTATGGCCGAAGCGACCAACTAGTGACTATGTCCTCCTGGACCATGGCTATGGCCATGTCCTGCAGCCTCTTCCTTCTTCTCCTCAGGAGTCTCGAATACGAGCGCCTCTGTGGTGATGAACATTGCTGCAATTGAGGCAGCGTTGGCGAGCGCAGAACGGGTCACCTTCACTGGATCGATAACGCCGGCTTTGACGAGATCGCCATATTCATCGGTCGCAGCATTGAAACCTTCATCCTTCTTCAACGCCTTCACCTTTGATACGACTACATAGCCTTCTTGGCCCGCATTCTCTGCGATCCAACGAAGTGGTTCTTCGCAAGCCTTGCGGACGAGACGAACACCGACAGCGGGATCGCCTTCGTAACCGAGATCATTATCGAGAACGGTTGATGCATGCACGAGTGCTGCACCGCCACCGACAACGATTCCCTCTTCGACTGCTGCGCGAGTAGCAGAGATTGCATCCTCAAGACGATGCTTCTTCTCCTTCAACTCAACTTCAGTGTGAGCGCCGACCTTGATGACACAGACGCCACCAGCAAGCTTTGCAAGACGCTCTTGCAACTTCTCGCGATCCCAATCTGAGTCAGCGACGTCGATTTCACGACGGATCTCACCGATACGACCTTCAACCGCTTTGCGATCTCCTGCACCATCAACGATGGTGGTGTCATCCTTATCGACAACGATGCGACGAGCGCGACCGAGCATGTCGAGAGTGACTTGATCAAGCTTTAGACCAACTTCGGTTGAGATCACAGTTGCGCCAGTAAGGATCGCCATGTCCTGGAGCATTGCCTTTCGGCGATCTCCGAAACCTGGGGCCTTTACCGCGACAGATGCGAAAGTACCTCGAACCTTGTTGACCACGAGAGTAGAGAGTGCTTCACCCTCTACATCTTCTGCAATGATCAAAAGTGGCTTGCTTGCTTGCGCTACCTTTTCAAGGACAGGAAGGATGTCCGGCAGAGCCGAGATCTTTCCAGCCGAGATCAGGATGTAGGCATCTTCAAGGACTGCCTCCATGCGATCGGCATCAGTGACGAAATATGGCGAGATATAGCCCTTATCGAACTGCATACCCTCGGTGAACTCGAGTTCAAGGCCGGTGGTTGAAGATTCTTCAACAGTGATGACGCCATCTTTTCCGACTTTGTCCATCGCCTCAGCGATCAATTCACCGATGTTTCGATCTTGTGCAGAGATTGTTGCGACATTCGCAATCTGATCTTTGCCAGCGACTGGCGTTGCATTCGCATGCAACTTCTCGACAATCGCCTCAACCGCGCGCTCGATACCAACCTTGATGCCCATTGGCTGTGCGCCGGCAGCGAGATTGCGAAGGCCTTCTTTGACCATCGCCTGCGCCAAAACAGTTGCGGTTGTTGTTCCATCACCAGCAACATCGTTTGTCTTCTCAGCTACCTGCTTCACTAACTGAGCGCCCATATTCTCGGCTGGATCAGATAGTTCAATTTCCTTTGCAATGGTGACGCCGTCATTTGTGATCACTGGTGCACCGAAGGACTTGCCGATGACGACATTTCGTCCCTTTGGTCCAAGTGTCACCTTGACGGTATCGGCGAGGATGTTGACTCCTCGTTCCATTCCGCGACGAGCATTCTCGTCGAAATGCAGACTCTTACCCATGACTAGTTACCGACTCTCTGTAGATACTGGATCTGGGGCTACTTGGTGATGATCGCGAGGATGTCGCGCGCTGAGAGGACGAGGTATTCCTCGCCGCCAGACTTCACTTCGGTGCCGCCGTACTTGCTGTAGAGGACGACATCGCCTTCCTTCACATCCATCGGAACTCGCACACCGTCATCGAAACGGCCTGGGCCGACAGCGACGACTTTGCCTTCCTGTGGCTTCTCCTTGGCGGTATCTGGGATAACCAGACCAGATGCAGTGGTGGTCTCAGCATCGAGTGGCTTAACTACGACTCGATCTTCAAGTGGCTTAATGGCAATGGCCATCTTTTCGCTCCTTATTACTCGTTACTGGTTCTTGCCTGCTCGCGCTTAGTCGAACAGGTTTCACTTCTTGGGGCCGTTAGCAGTGTCAGCCCGCGAGTGCCAACGCGAACCCTAGGGGGCGTATTCCCGAACCTCAAATCGGCCCGGATGGCCTTTTCCTGAGCGCGGGGATCTGGATGGCCCTCTCCCCAGTTGGTCCCTAGTTGGGGCGAGAAGTGCGGACCGACCGTTTAGCCCTAGCTGTCCTTAAAGTCTTGGCCTTCCTTGAGGTAATCGTGGCTTTCCTTCGAGACTTCGCGACACTCGCCCGATGAGGGCTCCTTTTCTTGGCCCGGTTTGCCAAAGGTTTTTTCGCTCTTGAAGATCTCGATTCGCGAGCCAACTTCTTCGCCCAACTCTTCTCGTATTCCGAGTCAATCAACTGATGTGAGGCATCATCGATTCGAATCCTAATCTCGAGATCGCCCCCATCGCTTCTACATAACGACGCAGAGTTTGAAGCTGTGAGTTTGGGCTTATAGGCAGACTTAAGAGCGCTGCTTGAAACCCTTCGGACACTGTGGCGACACACCTGTGACCCGCTTGGTCGTGGATCCTTTAGTACATGTGATTGTCTTAGATGACTTCTTCACGGAGAGCTTCTGCTGCTGCTCTAGCTTGACCTTGATAGTGGGGCTTGAAAATGTGAAGTTGTCTGCAGATAGTGAAATCCACCCCTCTCGCTCGACCACACTCGTTGTCGCTACTTGGTTGTTTCCGTCCCCTCCCGTAACAGTGACGACCGCGCTGACCGGCGCATCAGTAAATCCATAAACACATCTCGCGACATCGGATCGGATAATGAGTTTGTACCGGCCCAAAACCTCAGAGCCATCGCTGCGCAAATGAGGCGCGGCAACTTGATAATCAAGGCTTCCCTTATTGAGTTTCGGTGGTCCCGCTGAATAGATAGTTGCATTTGTAGCAACAAAACCATTTACCTGGCTCTTTTTGGCAAAACACTTACTCGCCCCGTCCATCTCATCTGAGGAGAGTGTTCGTACAGACCAGGTGCTCAGATCTGCATCAGCCTTATCTTTTCTCACGCCAATCCAGGCATCAAGCTCTTGAAATGCATCTGGCCCATATGAAAGAGGATGACTATCAAGTGTGTTGACTAGCGGGTCGTCGGAACACCAGCGACATCCTGCAGATGGCAACTTAGATTCATCGTTGAACTTACCCTTTCTGTACTGCTCCTGAATCTCGCGAGGTATCTCCGGCCATGGATAAGAAAATCCCAGACTAGGGACTCGCACACTCTTACCCTCAAGAGTTACACGCACCGATCCTTCTGGTTTCAATGACGCAATCGAGAGGGCACCCTCGTCGATACGGCCATGAAGCCATCCCGAAGGTGAAGAGGAGAGGCGCAGAATTACCCTAAATCCAATCTCTTCAGGTAAAGCACGGCGATGAGCACAGAGATTGTCACCGCTCATGACACAAAGGAATTGCTCATCTTCATAAGGTGGATAGATTCCAACAGCACCGAGGAAGGTCCCATCAGCTGGACGAGAATTCTCAAGAACATAACTAGAGCCATCATCCTTCGTCGTCTTTCTCATCTCGACCGCAGATATGGTTATTGAGAATCCTTCGGTTTCAAAAGTCTTCGATGATGCATCTTTCGACCCAGAGAGCACAGCATTGACAAAGAACTTTTCGCCACCCGCATGAGATATTCCATTGAAATTCCAGAGACCACCGGAGGAGGCATTGGGAAGATTTACTGATTTATCACTGAGATACGTTGTCTTCACCGCAGTTGGAAATAGGTTTTCCTGCTTTCCCGAAACCTCGTTGCCGTTCTTAACAGCGACTATCGCTTCGATGCAATCTATTTGGTTGCTCTCAGAGCACTGCGCTAACCGAGTGAAATAGATGAACTCTCCACTTGCTTTACTGCAACGTGGATCTTCAAGGCTCTTACAGAGAATTTGGAGCCGCTCAGGTCCGTTCTTTCCATTACGCCACTCAAGATGCGGAGCCCCGGCTCCCATCAGTACGCCACTGTTATCCGAGATAGTTACATTGACATGACCCTGCTTCGGAAAATTCGGTGGAACCCAACCATCATCAACAATCCCCGCAGCAAAGGCGCTGAGTGGTGCCAGCAGCATAAGTGCAAAAGTGATGACAATAGAGCGTCGGAAATTCATGGGCTCAGTATGCCTTTTCATCTGAACTTGTGCATGATGAGGCCGAGGAAAAATTACAGTCAGGACTTCTTGGTATATCCCTTAGGGCATTTTGGAGAATACCCAGTGATTTTCTTTTTTGTCGAGCTTTTCATACAGATAATGGTTTTCTTTACAAGTGGCTTCGATGAAACCGTTGTCTTCTCACTTATTGGAGTGGGTGAGGTGGATGGAGTTGTCTTCGGTTGAGATAGGGCAACCTCAATCGTAGGACTTGAGAAGGTAAAGTTTTTTGCGGAAACAAAAAGCCAGCCATTTTTCTCTCCAACAACAGATGTCGCTATTGACTCTTCCTTATCTCCGTATGTCACAGAGACCACTGCATCTACAGGCGCATCTGTAAACGCGTAGAGACAACGCGCTGCGTCGGACCTTAGGACTAGGTCATAGTTTCCTTTTATCACTTCTCCTTTTTCATCAAAGTGCATACCAGCGACTGAATACTTCAAGCGACCATCCTCAAAGCTTGGCGCCGTGTTCATGTAGGTCAGTGCATTCGTGCTCACAAAACCCACTATTCGAGAACTATCGGATAAGCACTTGTTTGATCCAGCAGCGACTGACTCAAACCCCCAAAAAGTTCTACTCCTCGTTGCGCGGTCTTTCGAATAATCACGAATTGCCTCAAGCACTCTTGATGAGATTTTGTGTGTCGCTCCACCAAGAAAATAACCAGCAATTTCCGGAGGATCTTTGATGGGATAAATTTCTCTTAGCTTTTGAGGGATGTCCTTGATTGGGATAGATAGTTGAACTTCAGCGATGGAAACCGGTGCTCCACTTATCTGTAGCCGATTTAAGGATCTCGAGTAGTTTTGAAGGTTAAAGTCCACACTTGAGAAGCGTCCGCCAATCCAACCATTGAAGCTTGACGGAACGCGCAGGGTGAGGCGCGCTGAAGTTTCTTTTGACCATTCCGCAATTAGTCCCTTTCCGAGGCGATCTGACCAGACAGAAAATGGCTCAAACTGGGAGACAGGTATTCGTTTTCCATAATTGACTCCATTGACTATAACGTCTTTGGAGGGTGAAAACTTTTGTTCAGGGAATTCTCCCGGGACTTCTGTGAATGGAATTATCCGTGCCTTCACTCCTGCGAGCTGCGTTTGCTGAGCCGCGCTAGCGCTTCCCTCACTCAAAACATAGATTGCGTAGGTCTTCTCACCACCAGCATGTGGAGTCGATTTGCTGCGCCAGAGACTCATTGATCCCGCTTTTGGAAATCCAAGACTTGGTTCGGCATTGCGCGTTGGAGCGAAGATACTCCTTATATAAGTTGCCTCTTCCCATTCCCCATCTCCCTGCTTCAATTCAAATTTTTCAATACAAGGGCCGTCAGGCGACTCTAGACATGGCGGATATACAACGGTGGCTGAATAAGAGAATTTCAGATTTAAACCGTATCCACAATCTCCATTTCCGAGTTCTTTGCATTCATACTCATCACTTATTTGCCTTCCATCTTCAGCGGTGCGACTGAAATTCACTTGTAGTAAAGAAGGTCGATACCAACCTTCCTGAAGTTGTCCTTCGAGAATTTGTACATCAATTGACGTGATTGGAGTGACATTTGCTGAAGCACTAACGAGTGAACCTGACCCAAGGAGAAGTGCCAAGAGGAGAACTCTTGACCTTACTCGCACAGGTCTAAACCCTCGTATCAATATTTTCACAGCACCTCACCCCCAACTCGTCATAGTGACGCTGACAGAACTATCAACCGCAATACCAAGTTCTGAAGGCGCAATTCCATCTGAAACCATCTGTGACCCGAGTGCGGCCACCATCGCCCCATTATCTGTACAGAGGGATGCTGGCGGAATACGTAGCTCGAGCCCGGCTTTCTTCGCGCGCTCATCGGCCATCTCGCGAAGTCTTGAGTTCGCTGCGACACCGCCACCTATGAGAAGTGTCTCGATTCCACTCTCTTCACAGGCATCAATCGATTTCTTAGTGAGCACATCAACCACCGCTTCCTGAAAAGAAGCCGCAACATCAGCACGCACATGCTCAGGAGTAGCTTTCAAATATCGTGAAACCGCAGTCTTCAATCCGGAGAATGAGAAGTCGAA
>SYAN01000073.1 GCA_005787575.1 Actinomycetota bacterium
ACTTAGAGCGGATATCTCTCTTGGGATTTCCCGTACTTGTCGGCGCATCACGGAAGAGATTCCTTGGGGAGTTACTTGATGGGGCGACACCTGATGATCGTGAAAGCGCATCTATCGCCATCACAACACTCCTTGCTCGGAGGGGGATTTGGGGCGTTAGGACACATAGCGTTAAACCTCATAAGGATGCGATCAAGGTGGTCGAACGATGGATGAATTAAGAATCACGGGAATCCAAGCGAGAGGATTTCACGGTCTTTTTGATTTCGAACGACGTGATGGCCAGATTTTTCTCGTTGATCTATTGTTACAACTCGACCTTTCGAAGCCAGGAAAAACCGATTCAATTGAAGATACCGTCGATTAAGGCGCTATAACAGTAAGAGTGAATGAACTCATCGAATCAGGCCCCTATCTTCTTATAGAGCGATTGGCAGAAGTTATTGCGACCACCCTCAAGGACGAGTTCTCGCTCTCACAAATCGAAGTGAGAGTCCATAAGCCTGATGCTCCGGTTGGAGTTAAAGTCGAAGATATCTCTGTGACGATAAGGCGATGAAAGTAGTAATCGCACTCGGTTCAAATCGCGGAGAGCGCGAGATTCATATTCAAAACGCGTTAGAGCAGATGGCCTCATTCTTAACGATTGTGCGAGTCTCCTCGTTTATTGAGACAAAGCCTGTGGGCGGACCGCCGCAAGGGAATTACATCAATGCTGTTGCGATCTGTGACTGTGACCTCGACCCCGAAGAACTTCTTGAAAGATTAATGGCAATAGAGGCAATTCTTGGAAGAGTGAGAGAAGTTGTAAATGGTCCACGGACGATTGACTTAGACATCATCTCTATCGAAGATCTCGAGATACGGTCGCCGAATCTGACGCTGCCTCATCCAAGGGCGCATCTGCGGGAGTTTGTCCTGAGACCATGGCTTGAAGTCGAGCCCGAAGCTCATCTAGTCAGTCGCGGTAGCGTCAAAGAACTATTGCAATCGATTATGCCCTCTTGAATCCTTTTGGACACTTAGGGTTTATCGCTGTTACCTTCTTCTTCGTTACACCCTTGAGGCAGGTAATTGTCTTTTTCCCATTCTTCACAGCGGCTGATGTATTACTTGATGGAGTAGAAGTAGGTGTAACCGAGCTGGTAGATCCTGCTCCATCTTGACTTAACTTCACCTTAATTGTGGGACTTGAGAAAGTGAAACCTGAAGCCCTGAGTTTGATGAGTCCGTTTACCTCGTTGACTGACTCGGTCGTGATGATGTTTGTGCCACCATCACTTTCGATGGAGACTGTCGCTGAGATCGGAGCGCTACTGAATCCGTAAAGACATCGTGCTACATCACTTCGCATAGTAAGGTCATAGTTTCCAATGTGCTTGGTCTTACCATCAGAGGTGTAGTGAGGTGCTGCTACCTTGTATTCGAGAGTGCCTGTGGCCTTATTGAAAGTAGGAGGTCCATCACTGAAAACAGATGCGTTGGAGTTGATCACACCCACTAAGCCTTTTCCAGCAGAACATTTGTCATATTGACCACTTCTATCCTCGACGCTCTGCAGATTCCACCTTGTGCGCATCGCACTTGCTTTATCAGAAATCAAAGGTAGCCAAGCGTTAAAGTGCTTGATGCTTCGCTCACCTGCCTCATTGAGATAAGTGAGGATGGTTCGAGCTTCTCCATCCTTGATAAGTAGTTCTGACGCTGGCTTATCAGGGCGCCACCTGCGGCCATCGACACCTTGCTCATAGAGGCTTCGGATCTCAGCGGTTGTGTCCTTCCATTTCGCCCAAGTTATAACTGCGCCAATTCTCGAAGGATTTCCAGAAACGGTCATCTCAAAACCATTCTGGGTAGAGAGAACTTTTGATGTCAGTTTGAAGTCTTGAATCCGACCGACCATCCATCCGGGGACGCCTTTGCTTAATCGGATAGTTATCTCGAATTTCATAGTTGTATCGAAGGCCTTTGTTAACGCACATCTGCCTTCGGCGACAACGAAACATCCTCGCTCCAGTGAGGATGAATTTCCGGTGAGAATTCCATCTTCGATTTTCATCTCCACTTCTTTGTATTCAGAGGAATTGACCATCTCCACTGGTTGCAATGAAAAGATCATCTTTGAGCGATTAACACGAGAGTCATTACCGGCTGCTCGACTCTCGGCCGCTCCATTTACATTGAGTTCAACTCCCGCAGCGATGGCATAGTCGAGAGTGGTGTTTGCATCTTTGAGGGTCCAAATTGTTGCCCCTGTTCCATCAGGTATCCCTTGCTTTGCGTCGCCAGAGAATGAGTGACGAGCGGTAAGGACCTCCTTCAATTCACCCGTTAATTTCGTTCCATCTAGTTTTGTTGCACCAAATGAGACTATGCAATCGCTTTCCGTATCAGATGTGCACTTATCGAATAGTGCTCTAACGATGAGATTCAATCCTGGCTTTAAGCACTCACTATCATCGAGACTCTTGCAGACAGCGCTTGCAAAATTGATGTTTCCACTTCCCGCGTTCTGACTGGGCTTTGCGTAGATGAAGGATGGGACCCCCCAGTCCTTGAAAGTGTTGTCAAAGTTGACCCCGTGCCAGCCATCTTCCAACTTCATCTCCACTTTAAAGCGTTCTTCTTCATCAGTCGTGCTGGCACTTGATGTGAAGGTAGCGCCCATAACTAGCGCGAAGATGAGAATCAAGGAGGTCAATAATTTCTGCGTGCCCTTGAACGTTAAGGTACTCATCTCTGCTCCTTTTGAGGCCCACGGCTTGGTGGGGGCTCGTGCCCTCTTCACCGTTGCAATCGGTCATTTTTATGCAGTCAAAGGCCAAGACTCAATAGGTCTATCCTTTGCCAGTTGGGTTCTCCAACATGCGCCCGGTACCAAATCGGACTGGAGCCAGAGGAAGTGATGCTATGACCAAGACCGCCCATCGTGAGTTGGAACTGGCCACTTTCCGAAAATCGATGGCATCACCTGTGATCTTCGTTCCGACAATGGGTGCGCTCCATGATGGCCATAAGGCCCTGATCTCTCAAGCTAGGCAGATTTCCCCTTCAGTCGTGGTGAGCATCTTCATAAATCCTCTGCAATTTGATAACTCGGAAGATCTTGAAAAGTATCCAGTGGCTCACGAAGCAGATCGAAAGATCGCAGAATCCGCTGGGGCAAAGTTCGTTTGGATCCCAAGTCATGGCGAGGTCTATCCAGGTGAAATTCAAAAGATCAGCGCGGG
>SYAN01000074.1 GCA_005787575.1 Actinomycetota bacterium
CGAATAGTGTGGAATTCAGATCGGACTCTTTCGCAACCACTTCGCTCGGGGCCTTTTCGTACTCAGCAAGTTCTTGGATGAGGGCAAGGACTGTTGCGACATCAGCTATGTTCGCTCGGCGAATCCGCAAAGTGACCCCATTCGGCTAGCCCGTAAGGTGAGAGTGGCGGGTGTGACTGATGAGACAGCCATCCAGGTTCACCTTACTCAAGAGTCGCTCCTATAGTGAAGGCCTTCGCAAGGAGGATCAATGGGGATCCAGTCTCATACGGCTAAGAGCATGGCGAGTCTCATCGCACATGATGGTCTTTCGCGATGGGTCAGGGAAGTCGCCGAACTGACTCAACCCACTGGAATCCATCTCGTCGACGGGTCCGATCAAGAGTGGGATTTGATCACTTCCTCTCTCATCGACTCTGGGACTTTCAAGCGCCTAAAGAAGAAGCCAAACTCGTTTTGGTGCGCCTCGGATCCGACCGATGTAGCGCGAGTTGAGGATCGGACTTTCATCTGCTCGGAGAGCGAATCTGATTCTGGGCCAACGAATAACTGGATGGCGCCGACTGAAATGAAGAGAACCATGTTGGATCTCTATCGGGGATCAATGCGTGGTCGCACGATGTTTGTCATCCCATTCTGTATGGGGACACTTGATGCGAAGAATCCGATGTTCGGAGTTGAGATTACAGACAGTCCTTACGTCGTCGCTTCGATGAGAATCATGACTCGTATGGGTAAGACTGTGTTGGAGCGCATGGGAAGCGATGCAACTTTTGTGAAGGCGCTTCACTCCGTTGGTGCTCCGCTTGCAGATGGCGAGAAGGATGTTCCTTGGCCATGCAATGAAACAAAATACATTTCACATTTCCCTGAAACGCGCGAAATCTGGTCGTATGGCTCGGGTTATGGCGGTAATGCACTTCTGGGGAAGAAGTGTTACTCCTTGCGAATCGCTTCAGTAATGGGGCGAGACGAAGGTTGGCTTGCCGAACATATGTTGATCCTTAAATTGACTTCGCCCGAAAGAAAGGTCCATTACATCGCGGCGGCCTTCCCTTCAGCATGCGGGAAGACCAACCTGGCGATGTTGGAGCCGACAATCCCTGGATGGAAAGCGGAAACTCTCGGCGATGACATCGCATGGATGCGATTTGGTGCGGATGGACGCCTCTATGCCTCAAACCCTGAATTCGGTTTCTTTGGCGTTGCGCCAGGTACTGGATGGCCCACGAATTCCAATGCGATGCGAACTATCGAGCGTGGAAATACGATATTTACCAATGTTGCTTTAACTGAAGATGGTGATGTCTGGTGGGAAGGCGCAACCGCAACACCTCCATCACATCTCACCGATTGGAAATCTAAGAGCTGGACTCCAGAAAGCGGAGAGCTTTCTTCACACGCGAATTCGCGCTTCTGCACGCCCGCTGGTCAGTGCCCGATTATCGCGCCAGAGTGGGAGGATCCGGAAGGAGTTCCGATTTCAGCAATAATTTTTGGTGGACGAAGAAAGACAACAATCCCGTTGGTCATGCAATCTCGATCATGGGCACATGGAGTATTCATGGGAGCAACGCTCTCCTCAGAAACTACAGCAGCGGCAACCGGCGCAGTTGGAGTTGTTCGACGCGATCCATTCGCGATGCTCCCCTTTATCGGATATCACGTTGGGGACTACTTTTCACACTGGTTGTCGATGGCAAAAAGAACCAGTGAAGATAAGTTGCCGAAGATCTTCTACGTGAATTGGTTTAGACGAGATAAAGATGGTGGATTTCTCTGGCCAGGATATGGCGAGAATTCTCGAGTCTTGAAGTGGGTGATTGAACGAATAGAAGGACAAGTTGGTGCTGATGAGACTGCTGTTGGTCTCGCTCCGAAACCGGAAGATTTTGACATTGACGGGCTCTCTATTAATGCCGATCAGGTCATTGAGGCCAATCGTGTCGATATCGATGAATGGAAGGCTGAGATTCCACTTATTGATGAATGGTTCGCGAAAATCGGCAACAAACTTCCTTCAGCACTCAAGGATGAGTTCGCTGGCCTCAAGAAGCGTCTTGGGGCTTAAGTAGCAGTAGATAAACTTTTTTTCTAGCTTGGTCCTCTAGCTTGGTCTTAACGCGGGAATGCCGCTGCAACTCCACCATCGACTGCAATCACAGAACCTGTCGTCCTAGAAGATTCATCGCTCAAAAGGAATCCGGTGGTCTCTGCGACATCGACACTTCTTACTCGCGCTTTCAAGAGATTGCGTGAGGCATAGAAGTCCTCAAGTTCTTCTGGTTTCACACCATGCGCAGCAGCTCTCTGTTCACGAATGCCTCCAGCCCAGAGTTGGCTATTATCAAAGACTGCATCAGGATTGATTGCATTCGCACGAATGCCGACAGATCCACCTTCAAGGGATGCGATTCGCATCAATTGGATCATGCCAGCCTTCGTTACTGAGTAGCCACCAAATCCAGCTCCAGGTGCAAATGCATTCTTGCTTGCGATGTAAACGAGTGAACCACCCATTCCCTGTATTCGAAGCGCAGACATCACATGCTTAGTGAGAAGAAATGCACTTGTAAGATTAATTGCAATCCCCTGATTCCACTTGCTTAGTTCTAATTCCTCGAGCTGGCCAGATACTCCAATACCGGCATTGATCACAGCTCCGTCGATTCCACCAAAGTGAGTTATTGTCTCCTCGACGGTTCGCTTCACTTCTTCCTCATTGGACTGATCTGCAACCAATAGCAGTGGTTTCTCTCCCTTCTCTTGAGTGATGACATCAGCTACTTCATTGAGGCCATCCTTTGAGATGTCAGCCAAGACGAGATTGGCACCATTCCTAGCAAGATGTAACGAGATACCTCGACCGATTCCGCTCGCTGCGCCAGTGACAATGAATATATGACCTTCAAATTTCTTTGGAGCCGGACGGTTCTTTAGTTTGAATAATTCCATCGGCCAATAGTCAAAACCAAAGATCTCAGACTCAGGGATAGTCCTACCCTGGCCAAAACAATCCCTCACGCGGGCTGCCACGTTATGCGTGTGTAGAGCGATATCAGAGAGCATCTGGTTTTCTTTGCTCGTCACTGCAGCAGTTATCGCACCGAGTCCGGGATAAAGAATGACTTTAGGATCATTTCCATGGCTTGAGTAACCGGTTGGAATTGCATCTTTATTTCTATCGAAGTAAGCCTGGTATGCATTTCGATACTCATCAATGGAGACTTCGATATTCGTTGGGTCGAGAGGAAGTGAGAATGGGCGAATGCGAAGCATGTGATCAGCGCTAGATGCACCGGCAGCAACGATTTCTTTAAGGTCTGGGCGCTTTGAAACTTCAGCAAGTCGCCGATCAACCTTAAGAACCTGGCGTTTGCCGATCTTTCCTCTGATCTTCAAGAGAAGTTCTCGCAACTCGCTATTACTTACATCGCGGTGGACGAACTTGGACTCGGGACGCTTGGCGAGAGAATCTAAGTATTTATCTGCTCGCGCTACCGCATCTATGGTCTTTTGATAACAACGATCTGAATTCTCGTCCCAGACTACAAGTCCATGGTGGGCTAGCACTACACCTTCATGATCCTTGAGCGTCCCAACTAGTTTGGAGAGTTCAAATCCTGGCCTTACCCAATCAACATATGCGAATCCATCGCCGAGAGCATCTCGCGTGGCGCTCTCTCCAGCATCATGATTTGTCAAAGCACATATCGAGTCTGCGTGAACATGATCGATATGTTTCGCAGGAAGAAATGCATGAAGTAAGGTCTCGATTGATGGTCTTCTTGAGGTCGGATCAACCAAGGCCCGAGTCACATAATCGACCATCAAGTCATCATCCATCGCTTTGAACTCCTCAAGAGCGAGAAGTTCTTCAAGATAAAGCGCTGGGTAATCTCGATCTATTGCGTACTGCATATCCGCACCAGATCCTTTGACCCAGAGCACTTTTCGTAGTCGGCCAAGGTGATCTTTTATCTCCCCTTTGCTCGACGTATTTCCACCGCCGTAGACCACAAGACTTTGATCAGCGCCAATCTTCTGTGACCGAGCCACGAGTTCCTCTAGAGGTCGAAAGTCACTCATAACACTTCTCCCTTAGCTATCTCATAAGCCTTTATCTCAGTGATGACAGCACTGATGTATTTCGAAGGTGTGACATCGAATGCTGGATTGAAGGTCTTTGCGCCAAGTGGTGCGACTTGAAGACCTTTGAAGTGGGTAATCTCTTCATCTTTTCGAATCTCGATATCAATCTCACTTCCATCTTTCTTGCTTCGATCTACAGTTGATTCGGGAGCAACTACCAAGAAAGGGATCCCTGCTTCATGGCACGCAAGCGCGACCGCAACTGAACCAATCTTGTTTGCGCTATCACCATTTCTAGCGATGCGATCTGCGCCGATGAGGGCGGCATCGATTCGACCCGAGAGTATTGCCATCGAGGCAGCACCATCAGGGAGTATTCGATATGGGATGGATGATTTCTCAAGTTCCCATGCAGTGAGCCTGCTCCCTTGAAGGAGTGGCCGAGTCTCATCGGCATAGACCTCTTTGACGAGACCACGTGAGTGCATAGTGCGAACCACACCGAGCGCCGTACCGATACTTGTTGTGGCAAGAGATCCGGTATTGCAGTGAGTGAGAAGGGTGAGTGGTTTAGATCCCAAGCGATTGATAAGCCAATCCGCCCCGATGGACCCCATTGCATCACCTGAGAGACGATCTTCTTTGGCAATTTGATCCGCTTCCGCCAATACTGCTTCTCTTCCTTGAGCAACAAACTTTCTGACTCGTTCCACAGCCCAAGCAAGATTCACAGCCGTTGGCCTTGCATCTCGAATCGCATCAATCATCTGCTCAAGCTTTTCACTGCCGGCTTTCACTCTCTCGACTTCATCCAAGGCAACAACAACCGCATAAGCACCTGCGACACCAATCGCCGGTGCGCCGCGCACCGCCAGTCGCTTAATGGCATCAATGATCGAATCGACATCTGAGAGATGTAAGTACTTTTCTTCAATCGGAATCAAAGTTTGATCTAGGAGAACTAACTTTCCATCGACCCACTCAACAGCCTTGATGGTCGACACTGGAATGACTCCTTTTATGAAAGCTCTGGTAACAGCTTCCTACGCTACCCGTTTCGCTTCGCGAGAAGAATTCGAGCAGAGAAGGGAATCAATTCTCGAGCGCTTATCGTCACCATGATTCCCGCCACTAGCGCGAGCAACCGAGCCGAACCAATCTCTGATATTCCCTGCCCAAAAAAGAAGATCGCAAGCGCTCCCGTCATCTCGGCAAGGGTCGCAAGAAGAGTCAAAGCGAGCAACATCATCTTGCTGAATCCGGCAAGGCGCGCAGTCGTGGCAATCGCTATTCCCTCTGGGATGTTGTGAAGTGCCACCACGATTGCTGTGGTTAAACCAGTTTCAACATCGACTAGCGTCGATGCGATTGTGGCAGTTCCTTCAGGAAAGTTATGTAATCCGATTGCGAAGGCGATCAAGAAGGCAGATTGTTCGACTTTACTGCGCTTTCCTCCAGTGAAATCTATACGCGTCAATAACCAGATGAGAAATACTCCAAGAAAGAACCAGGTGAAAGGCTGAATCACCGAGCCGACCACACGAATACTGGTCGGCAGAATCTGAGCAAGACTTACTGTGATCATCGCGCCAGCAACCAATAGAAGGGTGAAAGCCAGAAATCTTTCGCTGACATCCTTGCGCAGTGCGATCAAAGCCCAACCAATCAGGGTTGCCGCTGCGGCCAGTATGGCTAACGTCAGACCCATATTAAGCGTCGCCATGAAAGAAGACGCTAGCACTAACTCTGTGATTCGATAAGCACATGGCATACCTGCTCAATGGAAGACCAAAGTCATTGAGTATTCTCGATTTCGGACTCTTTCAGGTCCATGCCAATGGTCGAATAATCGGAATACCTGGTGCTCTGATTGAGACTGACCAGAACGAGCGCATCTTGATTGATTCTGGATTTCCACAAAAGTATGCAGATGACATCGATAGAGCGAGCGATGAAGATGAGTTATGGAAATTTGGAAAAGTCCTCGAATTGAGCCAGGAGAATCAACCTGCAGCACAGTTAGCAAAAATGGGTTTGAAGATAGAAGACATTGACTATCTTCTTATCACCCACACACATATTGACCATATGGGCAATATCGATTCATTCCCTGGCAAACCCATCATCATCGGGGGCCCAGAGCGAGCCTTACCAAAACCACTCTACTGGCGAGGCAAACAACCATATGAATGGCCAGATCGGGAATATGTTCTCATCAACCAAGATACTGAAATTGCGCCGGGTCTCACGATCCTCTTCGTACCAGGTCATACTCCGGGTGAGCTCGCCATATACGTAGAACTCCCGGAAACTGGCTCAATAGTGTGGACTAGCGATGCGATCTCACGCCTTGAGGAAGTCGACGAGGGTTGTAAGGATTCTTGGAATGTTGAGCTCGCACTTCATCACGCACACCGCCTACTGGACCTCGGAAAAGAAAAGAATGCTCTTGTCATTTTCGGTCATGGACCATCGCAATGGAGAGAATTAAAGAAAGCTCCGGAACGTTATCTATAACCGAGAACTTTCGCCAAGGGGACCGAGAGATCTAGCGAACGTCTCTTCCTTGATTGATAATGATGACGTTTCCACTCACCACATCTCCAGCGGGTGAAATCAAGAAAGCCACCCAATCTGCAATCTGTGATGGTTGCATCGGTTTTCCTTGAGGCATATTCGAGATTGCTTTGTTGAGCGTTTCCTCGGTCAAAAGGTCAAAGAGTGGGGTTTCGGTCATCGCTGGAGCGATGGAGTTACAACAGATCCCCTCCTTCGCATATCTTCGAGCTAGATCCTTAGTTAGGGTGTCCATAGCTGCCTTGCTTGCGCGATAGTGCGGCGGATCGAAGACGTCAAAGTTATAAGCACCATTCGATGAGATATTCACAATTTTCTTGAATCCATCTCTTTTTAGCATCGACTTAACTGCCGCCTGCGAGCAATAGAAAGCAGATGAGAAGTTCACTGCCATCTGCAATTCAAATTCATCGGCGGGAATCTCCGGGAAATCTGACATGAAGCAACTTCCCGCATTATTGACAAGAGCATCAACTCCACCAAATCTTGAATCAATCTCACTAAAGGTCGCATCTACTTCATCTGCCTTTGTGAGGTTCAATGTGATGTGGGAATAGTGATGTGGCTCGAATGAATCGCCCTGAGGTTTAACATCAAGACCAACGACAAAGAAACCATCGCGAATCAGCGACTTGGTTATGGCGCGCCCCATCCCGCCAGAGGCACCAGTGACGACTGCAACTCGTTTCAAAGTCAGCTACTTCCTCTTGAAGCCTTGAGGACACTTTGGATTTGTCCCCGAAACTTTCTTTGTTTGTTTTCCCTTAACACAAGTAATCGTCACTTTCTTTGTCGAGATCGCTGCGGGCGAGCTCGTCGGTGAGGCAGTTGCCGTTGCAGAAGCATTTGCAGTCGCGGTTGGTGAAGGAGAACCCGTTGGCGTGGCCACAGGTGTCGGCATTGGTGAAGGCGTTGCTACTGGAGTCGGCGTTGGTGACGGAGTCGGTTTTGGATTGCAGGTGACACACTCAATGCCAGGTTCATTTAAGGCTACTCCAGGACTTCCTACTATTTTGTAGCCCAGCGCGCTAACAAAATCTGCTGCGATGATGGTCTGATAATCCGAATCTGCACTCGCGCCTGATAGCCCCTTTTCTGAGACTGACTTTCGAATTACCTGTTGACCCGCGAGATTCACATGGGTAAAAGTCCAAACCTTCGAAGAAGTCTTGTCGAGGATTCCCGAAGGTACTCCTCCTTTACCGTTAGTGAGGTTTATCTTGTTCGAATAGGAACCTTGCAAATCTTTACTCGTGTAAGCCTCAGTTCCGCGTCCGCGCGAGACGTAGAGAACCCAATCGGTCCCATTGAAGAAGATATCGGGATCACTGAAGACTCGATCTTCGGCTGAACTATTGAGCGTCGCACTTACACGCATTCCGGGATCCTCCACAAAAGAAGCTCCATCGGATCCCGCAACCTCAACCGCACTCTTGATCATCTTCTCGCAGGTAGCTTGCCCCTGCGGACATTGCGCTGGATCACCTCCACGCATTCCAGGCAAATAGAAAAGAATGAGTCGACCATCGGGCAGCTGCGCAAGTGAAGGATCAACAAATCCTTCGCCTGAAGTGATGGTTGCACGCGTCTTCGTGAGCTCCCCAGTCGACATATTTATCTTGGTCAATCCTTGGGTATCGTACAAATATAGAGTGTCACCGCGACGGAATACATCGGGAACGGAACCTTTAGCCGGTGCCCATCCCTCAAGGAGTTTCCACGTCGTTCCGTCATCGGACTGCGCCAACAAGACATAGTGATTTTGAGGATTGTTGCAATCTGCAACCGTTTGAGGGCAGACGTTGAAAGACATTAGATACTTCTGCGTGGGTACTTTCACCGGATTGGCCACAGCGCTTTGGCCCAATGAGAGAACTAAGGCTAGAACGATTATCGCTATTCGAGATCGCTTCTGCATGGGCTGATTCTCATACTCCATCGGGTTGATGTAAATAGATGAGCATCTTGACTAGGCTCTGAAGCGAAGCCATCCGCCACGACGATAGGACCACGAGAATGAAGAGACTAGATCTAGGTCGCACCGGCCTCCTCCTGGTGAGCTCACTACTACTGGCCACATTGTGGATTGCTCCTTCACGTGGGTCATCAGTTGGAACATGGTCAATTTCTGAAGAGAAGAAAATCTCGATAAGTGGTGTCAGCGCCTATGTGGAGAAAATCTCTGCAACTGCGGATCGTGTCTGGCGCAGTGATGGAATGCCTTCTCCCGGGGCACCAATTCCCTCGGTTGCTGACTGTGATTCAAATGGCAACTGCACACCGGTGTCACTTCGATCTCAATTTGGCAATGACGTAACAATTGTGACGTTAAGAGATGGTTCACGCCGTGCTTATTTTGTCTCCATGAGCACAAGTGGAAAAGTTATTGTCTCCGCAAAAATGACTGCTGATGGACTTGGGCACGAAGCAACCATCAATACTCCGATAACTGCGAGCATGCAACAAAAAGCGTGGGGGGTTCCCGATGCAGTGTTGCTTCCTGATGGACGCGTCCGTATCTATTATGTAGATAAGTCAGAACAGGGTCGCTGCCCTGAAATAATCAAGAGCGCGACTTCATCAGATGCAACTGGAACAACATTCACTATTGACGAAGGAACTCGTCTCACGGGTGGTTGGGTTGACACGCATATGATGCGAGCAGAGGCGGGGAACTGGTTACTACTCACTTCAACCGGTCCTGGTTGCGCGCCACAACGATTAGCACTCTTCTCATCCACTGACGGGCTGACATTCACCCAACTCGGGAGTTTCTTGTCGAGTAGTGATTACAACAGACTAGATCCTTACACTTACAAAATCGATGAAAATACATACAAACTCTATTTCACGGCCTCTGGCCTCGGAAAAGAACTCTCAGGACCCTACGAGCTTCGAAGCGCACTTCTTACCTACACACCGCCGGCGCCCTCACCCTCTCCAACTCCAACTCCAACTATTTCACCTACGTCAACGCCGACACCAACAGTTGCCGCAAGCGTGACGCCAACTTCAACACCATCAGCGGAAGCAAGTCCCTCACCTTCAATTGCTACTACCTCGACACCAGTCTCGGCCGTTAAGAAAACCATCACATGCGTCAAAGGCAAGACAACCAAGAAAGTAACCGGTGTTGCACCAAAGTGTCCGAAGGGATTCAAGAAGAAGGCCTAGTGAAATCGCGTGAAACTGGTGGTGGGTAGTGGATTTGAACCACTGAAGGCAGAGCCGGCGGATTTACAGTCCGCTCCCATTGGCCGCTCGGTCAAGCAACGGCCTGCAAAGCCAAAGAAAAAGCACTTTTCATAAATTAACTTCAGTCAGAATCGTTTCAATTAATCAACTTGAGCATCTCGCTACATTGACAACTATTTTCTCCTTTGTTTCCCAATTTGTCAGAAGTACCACGCATTTGCAATTTCTTAACAAGTTACGAAGAGTAATTCGAATCTAGGTGGTGCTTTCATTTTGAGTCTTATCGACTACGATAGTTTACAATCTCCTTATATCTTCAACCCAAAATGTCCCATCGATAATATTCCTATTTCCGAGATAACTTCATAAAAAGTAAAACCTTACATGACCTGGCTACTCATGATATATGAGCTGTACATTCCAGATAGTGTTTGTGGGAAAATATAAATGTTGATAGATGGACTTCTAGTCACTATATCCGTACGCGCTGAAACGCTACTGCTTAGATGCTGTCTTTCGAAAACTGTGTACACGTTCAAGCGCTTCCAAAGCTCCTTGGCAACCTCGACCACTAGAAAGAGATGGAACGCCATCCTTTTATCATCTAATTTCACTATTCAAATAAGTCTATCTGAATAAATTGCCATCACTTTAGCTTAAAGAGACGTTATGAAACGAAATGACAGCCCTTAGGCAGCAAGCTAATTTAACAATCTAATAAGAGTGAGAATGAACTTCACACGCGAACAAAGTAGAATCTCTGTACGAGACTCGTCATCGCGGATATATGCATTGATTTCAATCACCTGACAGTTTGAGATTGCATAAAGTGTCCTAAAGCTGATTTCCCCAAAAATGTTGCCATTCTTCTATTTATGACGAATTGGATTTGAAAGCTTCACTTTGATAAACTCTATTTGTTGCATCCGATTATTTTCCAATCACCAATTAGGCACGAAGACTCTCCGATTGCCAAATTCGTGGGCACAATTCTGGGAGTAGGTTTTAGATCTTGAATCCACGACAAACGGAAGGGTTGGGTTAGGTAGACTCTTCCGATGCCCAATACCTACGCAATAACCGGTGCTACAGGATTGCTCGGCTCCAACCTTGCTAATGCCTTGATAGAATCGGGCAACACTGTTTTTGCTCTCATCAAGGACGAGCAGTCACGTAGTATTCTTTCTCGATCAGCCAACAGAGTTTTTGGTGACATCAATAATCAACGAGATATTGAATATTTTATCCAGAAATCTAATCCTGATTTCTTTATTCACTTGGCGGCTCAGACACAGGCGTACGATTCATTGAAGTATCCATACCAAACCTTTTATAACAATTGCATTGGTACATTGAATGTACTCGAATGTTTAAGGGAGTTTGGCGGAGCTCGAGGTATCATAGTAGCGAGTAGCGATAAAGCCTATGGAGAGTTAATAGGCGAAACATATACTGAAGATCATCCGCTGAAGGGAATATATCCCTATGATGCCTCAAAGTCTGCGACCGATTTAATTTCAACCTCCTATCGAAAAACCTATGATTTACCAATTGTTGTTACAAGAGCGTGCAATATTTATGGACGTGGGGACTACAACACGCAGCGTTTGATACCAGGCATAATTAATTCTCACATAACCAAAAAAGTTTTCACTTTAAGAAATGGTGGAAGAGATTTGAGAGAATACATCAACGTGGATGATGTTGTGCAGGCCTATATTCACATTTTATATTATGCCGAAAACTTGGGCCCTGAAACTGCATTCAACATATCATCGGGTGATCGATTTACAACGCTCGAAGTCTTTAATCTAGTCCAAAATGTTGTTGGGATTGATATTCCGCACACCACAGTCGAAAGTCATAGCCTTGAAATCAAACGACAATTCATGGACTCCACTTTGCTCCAAAAGGAGACTGGGTGGAAGCCCCAAGTGGGATTCCTCTCTATTCTTCCAAGCGTAGTCGACTGGTATTTGGAAAATTTACAATTAAGACGTTAGTAGTTTTTTCTTATTCACGGGCGAAGTTGCTTAGTGATTGTATTGAATCTGTTCTGGCTGCAAACTCTTCCTCCGATTGGAAGAAGGTCCTTGTGTGGCAACAAGGTAAAGAGGACGTTGAAAAGATTGTATTGGCGAACAAAAACTCATTTGACTTGGTTCTAGTATCAAGTGGAACTGAAGCCACAGCCCTTGGCAACATTAACTTCAACCGCATTCTGGGCACAGATGTTGCCTTCAGGGTTCTTGAGTCTGAACTTGTATTGGGGATTGAGGAAGACAACATTATCGCTAAGGACGCTTTAGACTTCTGCACTTTCACTTTTGAAAAATACAAAAAACATCCTTATTTTCGTGGAGTTAATTTAGGATCTGCTGAGGTTTTCGATTCTGAACTTTCTAAGTCTTACAGTCTTATTCGTTATGCCACGGTAAGTCAAGCAAGCGCTATCACACGCAGAACATGGAATAAGTTGCCACTAGGACCGTTGATGACTGACATTGATGCGGAAGGTTGGGATTCTAGATTTGAAAGAGTAACAAAAACAGGATTCATGGTCACTCCAAATAATTCCCGCTCCCTAGATAGAGGATGGGGTGGTACGCATGCCCCAGATGACCCCAATCATGAATCTTATGTTAAGCAACGAGCCAGCTTTGTCGGCACCCATTCAATTGCTCATAAGAAGTGGTATCGGCAACAGATTAAACACCACTGGCGAAATGACGCCATTAAATTTCGTTACCGAGATCAATTTCTTTTCCGTGTGCGATTTTCTCGATTTGGAGATTCACTTGCGGCCTTTCTCAAGTTAATAATAAAGAAATCACTCTTTGAAAAATTCATAGTAGGTAACAAATAACAGTTTCGACTATCCAAAAATTTATAAAAGCTCAAATGCATGATGGAAGATTCTGGTGGTGGGTAGTGGATTTGAACCACTGAAGGCAGAGCCGGCGGATTTACAGTCCGCACCCATTGGCCGCTCGGGCAACCCACCATATCTCGATTGCGCGGGCGTAAGGGTACATCAGAGCGCTATCGGAATGAAACCGCAATAATCGCTCCCATGTTATTCACCGAACCCCTCAAGGTGATCAGTTGTCATGCAGAGGGCGAAGTTGGCGATGTGATTATCAGTGGCGTTGAAGAAATTCCTGGTGCCACTCTCTGGGAGCAATCTCGCTATATCGCCTCCGATGAACGATTACGCAACTACGTTTTGCTAGAGCCTCGTGGCGGAGTCTTTCGACATGTAAATCTTCTTGTGAAACCAATCCATCCAGAAGCAGCAATTGGTTTCATCATCATGGAACCTGAAGACACGCCACCGATGTCAGGATCTAACTCAATCTGTGTTGCGACAGTGGCGCTTGAGACAGGGGTTATTCCAATCACCGCAGAGGTGATGCGATTCAAGATGGAAGCTCCAGGTGGATTGGTCGAGGTAGAAGCAACCATTTCGGGCACAAAGGTGAGACAAATTAGAGTCACTAATGTCCCTTCTTTTGCCGGCGTGATGGGTGCGAGATTGGAAGTCAAAGGTCTTGGTAACTTCAATGTTGATACCGCTTTTGGTGGAGATAGTTTTGTAGTTATCAACTCAGAGGATCTAGGTTTTGAGATAGCCCCACATGAAGCTCGAGAACTTGCCGAAGTAGGAATGAAAATCACAAGAGCAGCCAATGAGCAGTTGACCTTCACGCATCCAACAAACCCTGATTGGCGACACTTTTCCTTTACACAGATAGCAAAACCAATCTTCTTCGAAAATGGTGTAGCAATAAGCAAGAATGCAGTTGCGATTCAGCCAGGAAAGATCGATAGGTCACCGACTGGGACTGGGTGCTCAGCAAGGCTCGCGCTCTTACATAGGCAAGGTGTACTTAAACTAGGAGATC
>SYAN01000075.1 GCA_005787575.1 Actinomycetota bacterium
ATCGACCCACACTCCACGAGGTCTCGATAGGCAACGACCTCCGCCTTGATGAAGCCCCGTTGAAAATCGGTATGAATGACGCCGGCGGCCTCGGGGGCGGTATCACCTTTATGGATAGTCCATGCTCTAGCTTCTTTCGGACCAGCGGTGAGATAGGTTTGTAAACCAAGTGTCTCAAATCCCACTCTCGCAAGTGTCGTAAGGCCAGGCTCTTCTAAACCAATTGATTGAAGGAGTTCAAGCGCTTCGCCATCATCAAGTTCAGTTAACTCTGCTTCCGTCTTTGCATCGAGGAAAATCGCCTTTGCCGGCTTGACCATCGCAGAGAGTCGATCACGAAGGGCGCCATCGGAGAGCCCAGCAGCATCTAAGTTGAATAGATATAGGAATGGTTTTGCGGTTAGGAAGCCGAACTCTTTAAGTAAGTCACGATCAAGCCCTGAACTAGAGAGCAATTTGCCTTGACTGAGGAAGTCGTTTGCCTTCTTCAACTCTTCAAGAACCGAGGCTCTCTCTTTATTCTGACGAGCCTCTTTCTCGACACGCTGTAGTGACTTATCTATAGTCTGAAGATCGGCGAGCGCTAACTCCGTGTTGATTGTTTCGATATCCGAGGCTGGATCGACTTTCCCATCGACATGAACGACATCTGAATCAGAGAAAGCTCGGATTACCTGACAGATTGCATCGGTCTCACGGATGTTGGCGAGGAATTTATTGCCAAGGCCGGCACCCTCCGATGCGCCTTTGACTATCCCTGCGATATCTACGAAGGAGACAGTGGCAGGAAGTATTCGCTCAGAATTGAATATCTTGGCAAGGACCGGCAATCGCTCATCTGGGACGCCAACCACGCCGACATTGGGCTCAATGGTGGCAAAGGGGTAATTCGCCGCGAGGACATTGTTCTTCGTCAGCGCGTTGAAGAGGGTGGACTTACCGACATTCGGTAGTCCCACGATTCCAATAGAGAGGCCCACGAGGGGTAGAGCCTACGCGCCATTGTCACCGCCACCTGCCACGATAGGGGTTATGGATTCAATCGTTCTGATCATTGCCGTCTTCACAGGAATAGTGGCGGGAATTGTGATCGGAGGAGTGCTCACTCGGGCAAAATCCAAAGGTGAAGTGATTGCACTGAACGCCGCAATCGAAGTTGAGCGCGCCACTATCGCCCGGCTCGAAGCTGAACGCAGTTCGCGCATTGATGACGAGAAAGAAGAGTTAACCCTCGCTGCAGCGATAAAGAATATCGAGACGAAGATGTCAGAACTCTCTAAGCAATCCCACGACGCTGAACTCAAGCGTGTTGCAGGAGAGAGTTCGATCCGCGAGCAGATCGAGAATATGAGAACAGGTCATGAATCACTTCTTCGTCAGACCACAAAACTCACAGGTGCACTCTCTAATTCTCAGACCCGTGGAAAATATGGCGAGATGCAACTTGAGATGTTGCTCGAGAGTGCTGGACTAGTCGAAGGCGTCCACTATCAAAGACAGGAATATCGCTCCGGCGAAGATGGAATCGGTAAACCAGATATAAAGATCACGGCTCCTGGTGGCACCGAATTTTTCATCGACTCAAAATTCCCACTAGAGCGTTTCTGGGAAGCGCTCGGTGAAGAAGATGAGACCAAACGAAAAGAGATGATGAAAGCTCATGCCAAGGACCTGATGAGCCATGTAAATGCCCTGGCTAAGCGCGACTACCAGAGTGCAGGTCAATCCCCAGATTTCGTCGTTCTCTTCGTTCCCTTTGAGTCGATATTGATCGAGGCCCTCGCAGGTGATCCGCTCCTGCAGAACAAAGCTTTCGAGAAGAATGTCTCGATCGCCACCCCTAACACCATGCTCGCGTTGCTTCGTACTGTTGCATACGTCTTCAATCGTTCAAAGTTGGCGCAGAGTGCATCTGAGATTCAAGAACTTGCTGGCGAGTTACTGAAGCGAATCGGAAAAGTCCACGGAAAGATATCTACTCTTGGTGATCGAATAAAGAGTACTGAGAAAGCATTTAATGAACTCATTGCTAGCGCTGAAGAGAATATGCTCCGCCCTGCTCGAAAGATCACGGCTATCGGCGGGCTTAAAGTGGAGAAGTTAAAAGCACTCGAAGGAGTAGAGAGTTCGGTGCGCGAGATTAAGGTGATCGCTGGTGAGGATGTAGATATCCTGGAACTCGAGTCGCCTGAGGAAGAAGATGCTGATGAAATCGAGCGTTGATATTTCCCGGATTGACCCCAAGAATCGTATAAAAGGGCCCGGGCTGACAAAACCTGGCGTTGCAATCCTGCAATCACTCTTCATTGCACTCTCGATGGCGATTGAGATCATGATTCGGGGAAACGTTGGGGCAATAACTGGAATCTCACTCTGGATCACATTCGCTGGAGGTATCTACCTCGGCCGGGTTGGCACGATCTTCACCTCGGTTGTTGCACCACCAATAGCTTTCGCATTCTGGATCATCCTCTTACTACCGATCTTCGGTGGCTCATCACTTCGAATTTCACGATTCGCAATCGACCTCGTCTCAGGTCTTGCTGGAATCGCACCCTTCTTGGTTACCGGTGCGATCGCGGGATGGATTATCTATTTCGCTCGAGAAAAATCACGAAATGAGAAGGCCGATACTTAGGCCTTTCCTGCTGCCTTCAATTCTTTCCGTAACTCTGGTGGAAGCGCAAAGAGCAGACTCTCCTCCATGGCTGTGACGACCTCGACATCACCGTAACCACGTCGATTCAAATTTTCCAAAAGATCTTGAACCAATATCTCAGGTACCGAGGCTCCACTTGAGACACCAATCGTCTCGACTCCTTCGAACCACTCATCCTTCAGCTCCGCCGCGTAGTCGATAAGGAAGGCTGATTTCGCACCATATTCAAGTGAGACCTCGACGAGTCGAACCGAGTTGGAAGAATTCTTCGAACCGACTACGAGAACAAGATCGGCTTTAGGGGCAATCTGCTTTATCGCAATCTGGCGATTCTGCGTCGCATAGCAGATGTCATCGCTAGGCGGATCTTGAAGTTGCGGGAATCTTTCTCTCAATATCCGCACCGATTCCAAAGTCTCATCGACACTCAATGTGGTCTGCGAAAGCCAGGCAAGTTTCTTGGTGGGATCTACCTCAACCGTGCTAGCAGCTTCAAGTCCATCGACCAGGGTGATGTGCTCGGGCGCTTCACCGGCAGTTCCCTCCACCTCTTCATGGCCAGCGTGACCGATCAAAAGAATCTGCATGTCATCAGCCGCAAAACGTTTTGCCTCATGATGAACCTTGGTGACCAAAGGACAGGTGGCATCAATAGTCTTGAGTTGACGTGAGGCCGCTTGCTCGTGAACTTTCGGTGAAACACCATGGGCCGAGAAGACGACTATTGCGCCCTCTGGAACTTCATCGGTCTCTTCAACAAAGATCGCGCCACGCTTCTCGAGAGTCGAGACCACATGCTTGTTATGAACGATCTGTTTTCGAACATAGACCGGTGCACCATAGAGATCTAGCGCTTTCTCAACCGTCACTACCGCTCGATCAACCCCGGCGCAATACCCACGCGGAGCTGCTAGCAAGACCTTCTTCACGGAGTGAATCTTAGAGTCAAGCGCCGTTACCATCTCGCCATGCTCGAGACCTCAATCGATTCCCCAGCGCCAGTACGCGTGGTTTCCGAAGCCATCAAAGAGTGGATAGGAAAACTGGGTCCAATCTGGGTCGAAGGCGAGCTATCTCAAGTCGATGACCGAAAAGGTTCGACGATGATCTTCATGCGTCTTCGAGATACCTCAGCAGAGATGTCAATCTCAGTTTCATGTCATCGATCAGTCTTCTCGGCGGTCGCACCGCTACCTGCTAATGCTCGAATCAAAGTATTTTCTAAGGTCAATTTCTATACCGGCAATGGGTCACTCTCGCTTAATGCACGAGAAATCCATCATGTCGGAATAGGCGAACTCTTAGCGCGACTAGAAGCGCTCAAGAAGGTCCTCGCTGCTGAAGGACTTTTCAGCGCTTCGAGAAAGAAGGAACTTCCATTCTTGCCGAGGCGAATCGGTCTAATCTGTGGGCGAAATAGCGCAGCAGAGAAAGATGTCGTCGAGAATTCAAGACGCCGTTGGCCCGCAGTTGAATTCGAGATCCGCGAGGTCACGGTCCAAGGTTCTAGCGCAGTCTCTGAAGTAAGTAGCGCACTCAAAGAACTAGACCTGATTGAGGACGTCGATGTCATCATCATCACTCGTGGTGGTGGATCGTTTGAAGATCTCCTTCCATTCTCGGATGAAGGTTTGGTACGCCTAGTCGCCCAATGTAAGACCCCAATAGTCAGCGCTATTGGCCATGAACAAGACACTCCTTTGATTGATCTTGTCGCAGATTTCCGAGCATCGACTCCCACTGATGCCGCAAAGCGTGTAGTGCCTGACATCATCGAAGAACAAAATGCCCTCGGCGAAAAGTCATCAAGATTACTTCGCGCAATCAATTCGCTACTTGAGCGCGAGAGCGCTGAAATCAAGTCTCTAGCATCACGGCCCATCATGAAAGATCCAAAGCAACTGATAGCACCCCTGATTGAAGAGTTAAAGATCTGGACCAAGTCATTGCGCCAGGAGATGAGCCATCTGATTGACCTCGCTCGTGGCGAACTTTCGCAGAACGTGGCACAACTTCGCGCCCTATCGCCGCTTGCAGTTTTGGAGCGAGGTTATTCCGTGGCCTTGACGAAACAGGGTGATCTGATCCGAGACGTGAAACAAGTCAAAAGCGGTGATGATTTCCGACTTCGACTTGCTCTCGGGGAAATTGCTGCAACTGTGAGAAGCACGACAGAGATTTCGAGA
>SYAN01000018.1 GCA_005787575.1 Actinomycetota bacterium
CGAACCCGGAAGATAAGCCTCTCAGCGTCGATGGTACTGCACGGGGGACCGTGTGGGAGAGTAGAACGTCGCCGGACATTATTTCTAAGAAGGGGGTTGCATTATGCGGCCCCCTTCTTCAGTTTCTGGATCAGGAAAATCTTCTCGGTCACCACATCGGAAAAATAGTTCAGGTTCATCTAAACCAAATAGCAATACAAATTCCATTGAACGCAAACCTTCTAGCGCTAGGAAATCCCATGGGGCAAATGCGCGACCCATCAACCAAAGAGAGAGAAGTACTCGCGGTCAAGGGCCAAAGAGAGATGCACGAGATGATTCGCGACCCAGGCGCGTATTCGACAACCCGCCACTTCCTGAAGATTTGGATATCAAAGCCCTTCCAAGCAAAGTGAAAACTGGATTGCGCGCTCTTTCGCCGGAAAACGCAGAGATTGTTGGTAAAGAGATTTTGATGACGATTCGTGGTTTGGAGGCGGGCACCACAGAAGGGTTGATTAGTGCTGCTCGATATGCCAAGAGTGCGGCAGCTAGGGCGGGACGTGTCGGAGTAGTCCGTGAATACGCTGGCAAAATTGCCTTGAAGCAAGGAAATTTTCAAGAGGCAAAGACAACCTTGAGGGCTGCACATCGAATCCTTGGCGAAGACGCTCTACTTATTGATATCGCCGCTGCTGAACTAGGGCTTGGTCGGGCGCTAAAAGCCCTTGAAATTCTTGGAGAAATTGATTCCAGGAAGTTGGAACGAGAACGTTTGATTGAAGCGAGGGTGGTTTCAGCGCGGGCACGATTAGGCAATGGCCAACGCGAAGCTGCCTCAGTTTCGCTCATTGAAAAAGATAGGGTATTTCTCGTAGAGAGAATCAAGAACCCGCTCTTTCAGGCCGAGGCGCAGCGGTTATTGAAGGCATGGGACGAAGTGCAACAGGAAATTCAGGGCCTCGGTGGACGTCCAAGTTAGGCTAGCGGCATGAACGTTGAAGAAAAAGTGGATTTAAAGGGTGTGCAAGAACAAATAACTGAGATCAGAATGGCCCCGCTTGCTGAACATAGCGTCAGATTTGCAAGCATTAATCAGGCTTTAACTAAGAAGCTCCAGGAGATAGAGAGCAACTGAAATGCGAATTCGTCTCGACCAGGAGATGGTTCGACGACATTTGGTGCGATCTCGAGAAGAAGCAAAGGCTCTGATTGATTCTGGTCATGTCCGTATCAATGGGTTGGTGATTTCCAAACCTGCGAGTCAAGTTGCGGCGACCGATTCGATAGTTATCGACGCAGAAGCGAGTCGATATGCATCTCGAGGCGGTTTGAAATTGCGCGGGGCACTTGATGATCTGAAAGATCTTGATCCAAGAGGCAAGCGAGCTCTTGATGCCGGCGCTTCAACCGGAGGTTTCACCGACGTACTGCTTGATTCTGGGGCAAGAATTATCTACGCGGTAGATGTCGGATATGGTCAACTTGATTGGCGGCTTCGAAATAATCCACAGGTCAGAGTCATCGACAGAAAGAACATTAAGGAACTTACGCCTTCGGAGATTGAAGGTAAGGTCGATCTACTCGTAGCCGATCTCTCATTTATTTCCCTCAAGGCAGTGATGGCCGCATTCAATGATCTCGTCGAAGAATCGGGGGAGATGTTGCTTTTGGTAAAACCGCAGTTCGAGATAGGCAAAGAACGCCTACCCAAAGGTGGGGTGCTTCGGGACCCCCTGCTTCGTGCGGAAACTGTTCGTGAAGTTGCAGGAACGGCATGGAGATTTGGTTGGGGTGTCAACAAAGTTGTAGCCAGCCGCCACCCTGGCCCATCTGGCAATGTGGAGTATTTTCTTTGGCTTCGCCGTCAGGCACCCGAACTGAGAGAATGCGACCTCGAAGAAGCAATTGAAAAGGGGCCCTCATGAGTGAACTGCCGACAATTTTGCTTGTCGTTCATTCTCTGAGAGCGGAAGCAAATTCTGCAGCCTTGGAATTGATTGAAGCAGGTAAAAATCGTTTTGATTTCATCACGAATTCAGCCGTTGCGCTACCTGGAACTAAAGCTCTCAGTGACGTTAAAGAGCAGAGCATCGAAATCTGCATTGTTTTAGGAGGGGACGGAACGATGCTTCGAGCGGCGGAGCTCGTACGCGGAACATCGATTCCTATTTTGGGATTAAACCTCGGACATGTTGGCTTTCTTGCGCAGTTGATTCGTCCCACGGCGAGCGAACTACTTGAACGAATTGCGGCAAGAGCATTTACAACTGAGGATCGTTTGACACTTTCATACAAGGTCGAAGGTGGAGGAAATGTATTTTCAGAGGGCTTTGCCTTGAATGAAGTAGTTGTCGAGAGCGCTAATCCGGCGATGGTAGAACTCTTTGTCCAAGTTGATGATCGTCCTCTGTCACGTTGGGGATGCGATGGGGTGTTGATTTCCACCCCAACAGGATCGACGGCATATGCATTTTCGGCTGGTGGACCCGTCGTCTGGCCCGACGTTAAAGCATTGGTGCTGTTGCCCCTTGCGGCGCACGCGCTTTATTCGAGGCCTATGGTGATCTCTCCTAACTCGACAATTAAAATAGATGTTGAGAGTGATGCTGCCTTGCTCAGCGCTGATGGGCTTCGGCGCCTGGCGCTTAAAGAGGGGGACCGAATCTCTCTTACGGCATCCAGTAACTCAGTGAGGTTGGCCCACCTTGACGATTCGCCTTTTACCGATCGACTTGTAGCTAAGTTCAAACTGCCCGTTGAGGGATGGCGTGGAAAATAGCAAGCGCTTGATTCGGGAAATCATCATCTCAAACCTTGGGGTGATCGAATCGACCAAGATCGAACTGGGTAGCGGCTTCAACGTACTAACGGGTGAGACAGGCGCCGGGAAAACGATGATTCTGACAGGTTTGGGGCTTTTAGCAGGAGAGAAAGCTGATTCAGATTTCATTCGTTCTGGAGCGGAGAAACTCTCAGTTTCGGCAATCGTCCATCTTGACGGCGCACCGACCGCAAACCTTGCTGAACTTTTTGCGGAACATGAACCTGAGATGGATTCAGGTGAACTGGTTTTGGCGCGTTCGATCACGCGAGACGGAAAGAATCGGGCGCAGGTCGGAGGCTCTGTTGCGACGGCGGGTCTGCTAACCAAATTTGCCAATGAGTTCTATGCCGTTCACGGACAAGGTAGTAACCAGAAGTTGCTGTCCAACGCCTATCAACGCAGATTGATTGATTCATCTGATGAAAAGCTGTCCTTGAAATGCGATGAACTTCGAAATGGGGTCTTACAACTCAAGGATCAGATCAAAGAGATCGCATCCCTAAAGAAGTCACTGCTTGATCGAGATGCAACAAGAGTGAAGTTGAGTACCTTTCAAGCAGAGTTCAAGCGAATCTCACTAAAAGCAGGTGAACTCGAAAATCTGGAAGCGCGAATCCAGCGATTGGACTCAGTAGAAGAATGGCAGGTAGCACTGAGTGGAGCTTTGAACGCCATGGATGACGAGGAAACTGGCGCCTTGACCTCAGTTTCCCGAGCGATTCGCTCACTAGTTCCTATCGGTGAATCGATGGAGTCCATGAGAGAACTCACCGAACGGTTTACAGAGGTTAAGAATGAATTGAGTGACCTGCGAAATGAAATCGGACTTCTTCTTGGAGAACTAGAAGGGGAGCCCGGAGAACTTGATCAATTGAGGCAGCGTAAGGCTTCCATTCTCGCTTTTGTAAAGAAACATGCGCCTCTCCTCGCCCCAGATCTCGACCAGCACGCACAAATAGAAGCGCTTATCGAATATGGCGCCTCTGTTGAAAAACTTCTCAAGAATCTGGATGGTGGAGATGAGCGCCTTGATCAAATGCAGTTGGAGATTGAGAAAGTTTTTACTCATTTAGGGGCTCTTGCTAGGGAAGTTTCTACTATGCGTCAAACAATTGCTAAGCGGGTTGAAGCTGCTGTGGCCAATGAGCTTCAAGTTCTTGGATTAGCTGGATCGCGCTTTTCCATAGAGTTCTCTTATCTCGCCGTTGAGAAACCTGAGGACCTTCCCCTTGAGGGGATTGATGAAATCTCCTTCAAGTTTGCGGCGCATCAGAGCGTTACTCCTCATGCTTTGAGTAAGGGAATAAGTGGTGGCGAACTCTCTAGGCTCATGTTGGCAATCGAACTTGCTCTGGTTTCAGACCGGGACATTTCTACAATTGTTTTCGATGAAGTTGACTCGGGTATAGGTGGTGAAACCGCCAATATTGTCGGACAACGACTCGCGAAGTTAGCAGAGAACCGTCAAATTATCGTTGTAACTCACCTCCCGCAAGTTGCTGTTTGGGCCAAAGAGCATTTTGTCATCACTAAGAATGCTGACAATGACTTCGTTCAATCTTCAGTCGAAGTGGTTACGGGGGATGCAAGAGTGAAAGAAATAGCAAGAATGCTCTCGGGCGAGCTTGAAGATGAAGCAGCAAATTTGCATGCCGGCGCATTGTTAAAACACGCCACCTTGGTATGAATTGGGCCTTTTCTCTAGATAGGTGATAAGTTCACCTTCCGTGAATGCCCACGTGACTAAGCACATCTTTGTAACTGGTGGAGTAGCCTCAAGTCTCGGAAAAGGTCTGACGGCTTCTTCGTTAGGTCGATTGCTCCGCGCTCGAGGACTCAAAGTAACCATGCAAAAACTTGACCCCTATATCAACGTTGATCCTGGGACGATGAATCCGTTCCAGCATGGTGAAGTTTTCGTGACAGAAGATGGCGCTGAAACCGATTTGGATATCGGGCATTACGAAAGATTTTTAGATAACAATCTTCATGGGTCGGCGAATGTCACAACCGGACAGGTTTATTCACGGGTTATAGCTAAAGAGCGGCGAGGTGAGTATCTTGGCGATACTGTCCAGGTAATTCCGCACATAACAAACGAGATCAAATCGCGAATGCTTGCCCTGGATGGGAATGATGTTGATGTTGTTATCACGGAGATTGGTGGGACTGTTGGTGACATCGAGTCCCTTCCTTTCCTTGAAGCTGCAAGGCAGATTCGTCAAGAAGTTGGACGGGAGAATGTTTTCTATCTTCATGTTTCTTTAGTCCCGTATATAGGGCCATCCGGGGAGTTGAAAACGAAACCTACTCAACACTCGGTCGCAGCACTCCGAAGCATTGGTATAACGCCAGATGCAATAGTCATTCGTTCAGATAGAGATATCCCAGAAGGTGTGAAGCGAAAAATCTCTTCGATGTGCGATGTCGATCAAGAAGCAGTCGTTGCGGCGGTTGATGCACCTTCGATATATGACATTCCGAAGGTTCTACATAAAGAGGGATTGGACGCATATGTCGTCAGAAGACTGGGTATGCCGTTTAGGGATGTCGAGTGGGGCGAATGGGATGAATTGCTTGATCGTGTTCATAATCCGAAGCATCGAATTCGCGTCGCCCTCGTAGGCAAGTATGTCGATCTTCCAGATGCCTACCTTTCGGTCACTGAAGCGCTAAGAGCCGGCGGGTTTGCGCACCGAGTTAGGGTGGAAATCAAGTGGGTAGTGAGCGATGACTGTGCGACTGAAGATGGAGCGCGAGCAGCGCTGGGTGATGTTGATGCAGTCTGTGTCCCTGGTGGATTCGGTGTGAGAGGTATCGAAGGGAAGTTGGGGGCTTTGAAATTCGCACGCGAGAATGGGATTCCAACTCTTGGGTTGTGTCTTGGTCTGCAATGTATGGTCATCGAGGTGGCTAGAAATCTTGGTGGATTGGCCGATGCCAACTCCTCAGAATTTGAACCGACTACAAAACATCCGGTTGTAAGCACGATGCACGACCAAGAAGCGATCGTTGCAGGCGATGGCGATATGGGCGCAACAATGAGGCTAGGGGCCTACGAAGCGATCTTGGATGATGAGTCGCTTGTCTCACGATGCTATGGATCGCTTCGAATCAGCGAGAGACACCGACACCGCTACGAGGTTAACAACAAGTACCGAGAATCTCTTCAAGCAACGGGCCTTCGCTTCTCCGGGTTATCTCCAGATGGAGCGCTGGTTGAGTTCGTAGAGATGGATGCTTCGATGCATCCTTTTTATGTAGGAACACAAGCTCACCCTGAGTTCAAATCACGACCAACCCGCCCGCATCCTCTCTTCTCAGGTTTGATTGCTGCTGCTTTGAGGCGAAATGGAGAAGAGTAGAGCCCCAAGAACCGTGGAGAGCTTCTTGCAACATCTCCAGGTTGAACGTGGACTTAGTGAGAACTCTCTCGCAGCTTATAGATCCGATCTCAGGAAATTCTTTGAAGAAGAATCTAAGTTGAATGAGGAATCTCTAGGACGCTTCCTCAAGAAGTTACAGATCGCGAAAATGTCGCCGGTTTCAGTCACAAGAATCGTGAGCGTCCTTCGTGGGTACTCAAAGTTCTTGCGCCTGACCGATTCCGATAGCTTTCTGGTGCCTCATCAAAGGGGGCGGCGCC
>SYAN01000076.1 GCA_005787575.1 Actinomycetota bacterium
ACCCCAATCTCGTACCTCTTCATAAACCAATTCGCGTGAGACCGCTCCGGTGCCGATTGACACAATGGTCATTTCATCTTCATCAAAGCCAAGCTTCTGAGCATGGGCGAATCCACACATAGTCGGGTTATTTGCGAAGACCCCGCCATCAATAAACGCGAGCTTCTCATCGCTTCCAATTTTTGCAGCCGGCTCGAAATAAGTGGGAGCCGCACTAGTCGCTCGCGCTACAAATTTCATGGTGTGATCGAGTCGGCCATCAGCTTTAGCTTCACTACGCAGGAAGAAATGGGGTTTACCACTCTCTACTTCAAAAGCCGTAACCAAGACTTCAGTCAGGGCTTCGCTCAACATCACGTCACCGAATACTTCTTCAAGGACTAGCTCAATTCCCGCCGCGGAATAACGTTCATCCGTAATTCCTCGCAATGCACCAAGGAATCTGTTTCCGGTTGCTGGGAAGATTCGTCCGTACGCTTGACTATAAAAATCAGCAAGATCAGAAGCTCGCCATTTTGGGTTTCCGCTCGTATCTGGAGCAGTCAGAGCTAGAGCTATATGGCCTCCGGCTGAGGTTCCTGCGATGAGATCGAAGACTTTTGAAACAGGCTTGCCCAAGCGCTTCTCAAGTTCAACGATCACCATTCCTGGAATGAGGCCCCGGACGCCACCGCCATCGATGGAGAGAATGTTCATGTTGAGGAGAGGGTACAGCGAATGTTGAGCTCATTCGAGTCACTTGGTTAATCAAAAGCCAAATAAAGATAGGGACCAGATTCGGTTGAACGAGTCTGGTCCCTATTTTGGTTTACGAACTATGCGCCCTTCCAAGGCGAATAGATGGCAACGCTCTTAAGGCCGAGCTTTCGAGCATCGTTACCGATGTATTCATCCCAACGCGCACCAAGTTCGTTATGAGATGTGTCGTAACGAAGCCAGGTGTCGACATAGTGCTTCAGGTCGTACTCTCCCAGTGGCATGAAGTAGCTGTTCTCGTCGACGAAAACAGGATTTCCCTTCAGTACCTTGACCGATGGATTCGCCTTGATGGCCGCAGCGACCGAGAACTCACCTACGATCATTGCATCTGATCGACCCGCAGCGACATCAGCAAGTGCTTCTTGATTCGTGAGACGCTTGAGTGTCGCACGGGGATAAAGAATCTTTGCAGCTGCTTCCTGTGACGATCCAACAACCACAGCAATCGTGACGCTGGTGGCGTTGAGCTGTGCCAGGCTTCGCAGTGAGCTTCCTGGCCGAAGGAGAACCACGTTCGATTCAACGAATGATGGTGCTCCGGCGAAGAGGACGCGTTGAGCGCGCTCAGGGCGAATTGTTGCTGAGATTCCAGACATATCGAAACGCCCAGCAGCCTGTTGTGCGAAGAGATTTGCGAATGGAACTTCGACCCATTCAGGTGTCGCGCCGAGTGATGCAGCCAACCTGTTTGAAAGATCGATTATGTAGCCGGTTGGTGTTCCATCGGCTTTCTTGTACTGCAGTGGGGGAAAACCAAGATCAACACCAAAGCGAATCTTCTTCGATGAAATGATCTTGGCAAGTAGTGAGTCATCGGTTGCTTTCGCAACTGGTGGCTCTGCAGTGACTGCACCTGCTGATGATGGGGTCAAGGCGCCGACAGCACCGGCACCGAGAGCCAAGGCTGCGCCCTTGATGAAGCTGCGGCGTCCCGCCTTCTCATCAACAACAGAATCAGTCGTGTTGACTTTCTGATCCATGTTTCCTTCTTTCCTCCTAGGATTCAAAATGAACCCGGTGTTCATTTTGATTTTTTCATTTCCCTCTTGATTACCCTCCAACCTCCGAGACAGTCTTATCTGCATCAGAGGAAGCTTCGATTTTCTCGCGCGAGAATCGCGCGAGTCTGCGTTCAAGTCTCGATATTCCTTTCGAGACTAAGATGACTGCAACAAGGTAGAGAAGACCCGCGACTGTGTAGAACTCGAAAGGCCTGTAGTACATATTCGCCTGTTCTTGAGCAATTTTCATCAACTCTGGGACACCGATGATGCTCAAGATGGCCGAATCTTTTATGGCATCAACGAACTGATTCCCGGTCGGTGGCACGACGATACGGCCAGCTTGAGGAAGAACTATGAAACGGTTCACCTGCCATGGCCTCAATCCAAGGGCCTCACCAGCTTCGCGCTGGCCCTTATCGACAGCAAGGATTCCTGATCGAAAAGTTTCAGAGAGATAACCGCTGTTGAGCAGAGCCAGAGCGATGATGCCTGATGGAATCCTTGGTATGTCGATTCCTACAGCAAAGACAAGTCCAAAGTAGATCCAAAGCACTAGAACATATAGCGGAACACCTCTGAAGAGCTGGGTGTAGATGAATGCAATTGCGCGCAGAACTCGGTATCGAGAGAGACGCATCATCGCTACAACGAGTCCCAAGAGGATTGCGAAGAAAATTCCTGCGATAGCCGAGAACATTGCGATACCAAAACCCTCGATAAGCAGGGATTTTGCCTGCCAGATTGGAGCAAAATCGAAGAAAGGTTGTTCGCTAGCCACGAGACCTCCCTCTATTGAGCCTCATCTCAAGCAGGTAAGCGAGGCCCGCAATGGAGACAGTCAGTGCGATGAAGGCAACGCCGACGGCTGAGTACATCTCGAATGGAGTGAAGGAATTGAGTGATACATATTGAGCCACATAGATCATGTCGGCGACCCCGATCACCGAGACAATGGTTGCGCCCTTGAGCAGACCCACATAGACATTGACTGCCTGCGGGATGATGATTCTTATAGCTTGAGGAAAGACTACGAGATTGAATGCCTTCGCTTGCGTCAACCCAATGGCGAGCGCGGCTTCGCGTTGACCAAAGTCAACGGCATTGATTCCACCTCGAAAGACTTCAGCCATATATGCGCCACCAGTAATGCCCAGTGCGATAGCACCTGCCTGGAATGCGGTTAGGTTTATAGAAAACTTCAGCGAAAGGCCGTAGTAAACCCAGAAGAGTAAGACGAAGAGTGGAATCGACCTCGAGAAATCTATGATGACAATTGAGATTTTCCTTAGGTATCCATATTGACTGAGGCGACCAATGGCGCAGAGCAGTCCAAAGACGACAGCAAGAGCCATGCCCACAATTGATACTTGAAGAGTGATTATCAATCCTTGGCGAAGTTCAGGTAGGGATTGCCAAACAACGTCCCAGTTGTATTGGTAGCCGTCCATATTCCCTTTGAGTTCCTCTTTCTATCCCAGGATCGAACTCAAGAAGGCTCGCGCTCTCGGTTCTGTCGTATTTCGAATTTCATCGGGGGTGCCAATAGTGACGATTCGTCCTGCGTCCATGAATACGATTCGGGTAGCAACTTGGAATGCGAAATTCATCTCATGAGTGACCACCACCATCGTCATTCCATCCGAGGCCAGACGACGCATCTCATCGAGGATGCCCGTGACAAGTTCTGGGTCTAGGGCAGAAGTCACTTCATCAAAGAGCATGACTTTAGGGTTGAGCGCGAGTGCGCGAGCAATAGCTACTCGTTGCTTCTGACCGCCGGAGAGTTTCTCGGGGTATTGATCTAGTTTGTCGCCAAGTCCCACTTGTCTCAGCGAACGTTCAGCAATTTCTCGTGCCTCATTTCGATTCTTGCCCCTGACTTTTGTGAGTCCGAGCATGACGTTCTCAATTGCACTCATATGGGGAAAGACATTGAAATGTTGGAAGACCATTCCTATCTCAGCTCGAAGCTTGGGCAACTGCGCTTCATACTTTCGGTTCGCTATAAAATTCAGAGCAGAATGGAATCTTTTCCAACTTCTTCCTTCGAAAATTACTTCGCCCTCTTCAGGCGGAGCAATGAAGTTGATGCAACGCAGGAGAGTGCTCTTACCGGATCCACTCGGTCCGATGACGCAAACGACCTCGCCTTTGGCAATCTCCAGATTTATCTCACTGAGGACTACATGATCTCCAAATCGCTTGCCAACATTCTTGAGTTGAAGGAGAGTCGGGTTCATTGGGCTTTGTTCAGCTCCTTGAGTTATCTCTGCTGTGGAATCGTGAGCCTATGAAGTGAGATAAATGGAGTCAACGATTGGCGCTTGGAACTTTGTTCAATCTCCGAACAAAGCTTCAAAAAGCACGATTGGCAGGCGCATTGTGCGGATTGCGAAAAATTGAAGGGTTCAAAGTTCAGAGATCATATTTGCGCGAGATCAAGATCTGATCTCCTTGTGGGGCAGGTAGGGCTCGAACCTACGACGACCGGATTATGAGTCCGGGGCTCTAACCAACTGAGCTACTGCCCCCAGTATCAAGCAAGTCAGAATCTTAGCCGAGAGTTTCAAGGATCTTGCTTTCTATCTGCTCAATCAGGATCGAAAGCAATAGTGAGAGTGTAAAGAGGAAAAGGCCGACTGCGGTGAGCATCACGAGCGCACCTGGATCATCAGCCTGTGGCGCAATGACGAGGAATAGAAGAACCGGGATTACCACAGCAGCTTGGCACGCACGAAGCAGATTGCGAAGCCAGCGAAGTGAAACTTGAGTGAAAAACATTCCTACTTTTGTGAAACTTAAGATCTTCCACAGTGAGAAAAGAGCGATTTGTCCAAAGAGCATCCATACGGCGACGAGGACGGTCAATATGATCTCGAGGATTAAATCAATCGAATTCAGTTTGCGCATGTGGGCAAACTGTCCTGGGAAAGAAAAAATCTGGAGCATCGTGATTATCGCGAATAACGTGACTAAAGCGAGCCGTGCAACAATGAATCTCAAATCCCTCAACACCTGCAAACGATATCTAGAAATCAGCGTTGGATGGGAATAGCCCTATAGTCGTTTGAATCATGAATTAACGCCAACTCTGGATGATCATTCGCAGCAATCAGAGATCTGACTCTTTCTGCGGACCAGGTTCCCTCAAATCCATCAGCGAGGCGCACAAAGTCAATTCGTGCTCCAGTTTCTCGTTCGAGCAATCGCTTCAACTCAGCATCTTGCGGGCCAATCAGTAAGAGGTATTTGAGTCCAAGGGAGGGCCTTGGCGCGCGAGCTCGATCATGTCGAAAGACATTAATGTGATAAGTGGCAACAAAGGCGGTTGTGATCACGATGCTCAAGGGATATGCAACTTCTCGAAAAGTCGCGGTACCCAAGTCAGAGTTAAAGAGGCC
>SYAN01000077.1 GCA_005787575.1 Actinomycetota bacterium
GCCACCGGTTTCACCCGGGTACTCGATTGGCATCATCCAGCCACCGAAATCGGCCATCTTCGCCCCACGATCTCGGTGAAAGGAGTCAATGGGCGAGAGGCGAGATGGCGAATCTTGGGTCACTCGAATAATCTAGCGGAATAGCAGGGAGGGCTCTCTGCGACTTTTGATTTCACAATCGGCTAGTTGGATCACGACTCGGAGAAAGAAAGGCTGGCGGGGATGGCTCTAGTACGCGCAACAGAAAAAAGAGTTGGCGCGGAGATTCTGGTCGTGGGATTCGCTCGAACAAAGAACGCAAGGTCAGAGAAGCGAAGTTTTGAAATCGAATCCGGGGATATGGCAATAGACAAATCGGGTCTCATCGATGCACTTGCTGATATGGGCGCCACGGGCGACCCTGATGAAGTGATCAAACTCCCGGCAAGTGGTTACAAGCTCCTTATTCTCACCGGGCTAGGTGAGAAAAATTCTTCAGGAATCTATTCGCATGAGCGCCTTCGCCGGGCGAGCGGTGCGGCGGCGCGATCCCTTCACGGCCAATCAAGTGCCACTTTCTCTTTGCCTTATGACTCGATAGAGGCACTTGCGGCGATTGCAGAGGGAGCGCTCCTTGGGGCCTACACATTCGATGAGTTTCGTGGCTCTAGTAAATCCGAGCATCTGCCCGCGTTGAAATCAATTGAGATTTTCACCGTAAAAGCAAAGAAGAAGGAAGTTGTAGCGCTCTTTCAACGAGCTGAAATCATCGCAGAGCAAGTTCACTTAACTCGAGACTTGGTCAATACCCCACCAAGCCACCTCAATCCGGATTCGATGGCTCAACGGCTCAAGAAATTAGCAGTTGCATCTGGTCTCAAAGTTGAGATTCTCAATCACACTCAACTCAAGGCCAAGGGATTCGGCGGCATCACTGGAGTTGGTCAGGGATCTGCAAATCCGCCACGACTTGTTCATATTTCTTATCTCCCCAAGGGTCGCTCCAATAAGAAGATGAAGCGCTTCGCCTTCGTTGGTAAGGGCATCACTTTTGATACCGGTGGCCTTGCACTCAAACCGGCGTTGGGTATGCAAGCCATGAAATCAGATATGAGTGGCGCTGCTGCTGTCGTTTCTGCAGTCATCGCCATTGCGAAACTAAAACTCAATATCGCCATTGATGCATGGGCACCGTTGGCTGAGAATATGGCCAGCGACAAAGCAACTCGCCCATCCGATGTCATCAAGATTTATGGTGGCAAGAGTGTTGAAGTCATTAACCCTGATGCGGAGGGAAGATTGATCCTTGCTGATGCTTTGGTTCGCGCGGCGGAAGTTGGGAAGAAAGCTGGCGGACTGGACGGGATAGTCGATGTGGCTACTCTCACCGGTGCACAAGTTATTGCGCTCGGAACACGGACTTCGGCGGTCATGACCAACAACGAGAAGTTTCGCGAAATCTTCCTTGAAGCATCCACGCGATCGGGCGAACAGTTCTGGCCGATGCCACTTCCGGAAGAGTTAAGGCCTTCACTCGACTCCCCCGTCGCAGACCTTGCAAATGTAGGAGATCGTATGGGTGGAATGCTTGTAGCCGGACTCTTCCTTAAAGAATTCGTCAATCCTGAACTGCCATGGCTACATCTTGATATCGCAGGTCCTGCGTTCAATGAAGGCAAGGCTCACGGTTATACCTCAGTAGGCGGGACAGGAGTTGCAGTTCACTCCCTTATAGCCCTTGCTGAGGCTCTCGCGACCTCTTGAGGCTGGCAGAATTGGGTACTCGCAGTCTTAACGAGATTGCGGTGCGCAGTGGATGAAGTAGCTGTAGGCAGAGAAGTTGAATGAAGAGAGTCGGGGTGTTTGAAGTTGGACTTTGATCTTGTCGTCCTTGGTGGCGGTTCTGGCGGCTATGCGGCAGCACTTCGTGCATCACAACTTGGTCTCAATGTTGCGTTAATCGAGAAGGACAAACTCGGTGGCACCTGCCTTCACCGCGGTTGTATACCTACAAAGGCTCTCCTGCACGCAGGCGAAATCGCGGACAATACACGCGAAGCGGAGTCATTCGGCGTCAAGGCAGAGTTCAAATCTATGGACATGCCCGGGGTCAATGCATATAAAGATGGTGTCATCTCCAGGCTTCACAAAGGGCTTCAAGGTTTAGTGAAATCAAGAAAGATCACTTATATCGAGGGATCTGGACGCCTAGTGGCTTCCAATGCGGTTGAAGTAAATGGGACTCGTTACACAGGTAAGAATGTTCTTCTTGCAACCGGCTCCTATCCAAAGACACTTCCTGGGCTTGAAATTGATGGAAAGCGAATCGTCACTTCAGACCACGCCATGAATCTCGATTACGTCCCTAAGAGTGTGATTGTCCTTGGCGGTGGAGTCATTGGATGTGAATTCGCTTCTGTTTGGAAATCTTTTGGCGCAGAGGTAACGATCATCGAAGCTCTCCCGCGATTGATTGCAGTTGAGGACGAGAGTTCAAGTAAGCAACTCGAGCGAGCGTTCCGTAAACGCGGTATCGCATTTGAAGTCGGAGTCAGATTCAAGAGTGCAACTGTCGCGAAAGACTCAGTGACGGTGACACTTGAGAATGGTGCTACCCACTCAGCCGAGCTCCTCCTTGTCGCGGTGGGACGAGGGCCAGTCTCCTCGGGCCTTGGCTATGAAGAACAAGGAGTCACTATGGATCGTGGCTATGTCCTTGTCGATGAGAAGTGTCGAACTAATGTGCCGGGAGTTTGGGCAGTTGGTGATCTCATCCCAACTCTGCAACTTGCGCATGTTGGATTTGCAGAAGGCATCATGGTCGCTGAGGAGATTGCAGGACTTGCTCCGCGAGCAATCAACTATGACGGAATTCCTCGAGTCACTTATTCAGAACCAGAAGTTGCATCGGTAGGTCTCAACACTTCGACTGCAAAAGAGCGTGGCTATGACGTTGTGGAATTGAATTACGACCTTGCTGGGAATGGAAAAGCTCAAATTTTAAAGACTGCTGGCTCAGTCAAACTTGTCGCCGCTAAGAATGGACCGATACTCGGAGTTCATATGGTGGGTTCGCGAGTCGGCGAACTTCTCGCTGAAGCGCAGCTGATCTTCAACTGGGAGGCGGAGGCCAGCGATGTGGCTCAGTTCATTCACGCTCATCCAACACTCTCTGAGGCGATGGGTGAAGCGCATCTAGCATTGGCCGGTAAGCCACTCCATGCACACGGGTAACCTTCGGGTTCTCCAGCATGGTTTGACTGTGATGGGTTGGTAAGGGAGAGCGAAATGTCATTCTCGGTGCGAATGCCAGCACTTGGCGAAAGCGTGACCGAAGGTACGGTGACCCGTTGGTTGAAGAACGAGGGTGACGCCGTTGCACTAGATGAGCCACTGCTTGAAGTCTCAACCGACAAAGTTGATACCGAAATCCCCTCACCAGCGGCAGGAACTCTCACCAAGATTGTCGTTGCAGTAGATCAAACGGTGGCTGTAGGTACAGAGCTTGCATTAATCGATTCCGCAAATGCCGCACCATCCGCGCCAGTCACATCTGCCGCTCCCGTCTCTGTTCCAGCCCCGGCACCAACTCCAACTCCAGCTCCAGTTCCCGCACCAACTCCAGCTCCCACTTCGACTCCTGCTTCCGCAGTCGGAGCAACAGTCGTCTCCATGCCAGCCCTTGGGGAATCCGTGACTGAAGGAACAGTGACTCGATGGCTTAAGGCAGTAGGAGACTCTGTTGCGGTCGATGAACCACTCCTTGAAGTTTCCACTGACAAAGTCGATACCGAAATTCCTTCTCCTGTTGCTGGAACTTTGCTATCAATCGATGTTGCAGTTGATCAGACTGTCCCGGTTGGAGCGCGCCTTGCTTCAATAGGATCAAGTTCAGTGGGATCCGCTCCGGCAACTCCCGCTCCTGCGGCACCGAAAGCGACACCACCAGCGAGACAGGTAGCTGCACCTGCGCCCACAGCTGTCCCAACGCCAGCACCGGTATCTGCGCCAGCACCTGTCGCACTTGCTCCAGCGACTCGCCTCGGTGATGCTTATGTAACCCCAATTGTTCGAAAGCTTGCAGCAGAACTCGGAGTAGACCTTGCCACAGTTCGCGGAAGTGGCGTTGGTGGTCGCATCAGAAAAGAAGATGTGATGGCTGCAGTTCCGGCGCGAACGACCTTGGCAGCAACTCCTGCTCTTCAGAACTCATCAAATGTTGCCTCACCTCCAACCCCTAGTTCACCGCTAGCGCCAGTTACTCCTTCGCCACTTCGCGGAACACGTGTCCCTATGTCGCGTCTTCGTAAGGTGATTGCGGCTCGAATGGTGGAGTCGCTACAAGTCTCCGCACAACTTACAACTGTTGTCGAAGTCGATGTCACCGCCATTGATCGTCTTCGAAACAAGGCAAAATCAAGTTTCGAATCACGCGAAGGTGTCAAACTCTCATTTCTTCCCTTCTTTGCGATTGCTACCTGTGAAGCACTTAAGCAACATCCAGTAGTTAATGCATCTGTCGATGGCGAAGAGATCATCTATCACGGCGCAGAACACCTTGGAATTGCTGTCGATACTGATCGCGGTCTTTTGGTGCCTGTTATTCGCGATGCTGGTGACCTGAATATGGGTGGGATTGCACGGAAGATTGCTGATGTGGCATCAAGGACTCGCGATAACAAGATCTCCCCGGATGAGTTGGGTGGCGGAACTTTTACGATCACAAATACAGGAAGCCGTGGCGCTCTCTTCGACACCCCCATCATCAACCAACCTCAAGTCGCAATCCTTGGTCTAGGTTCAGTAGTGAAGCGTCCAATGGTGGTCAAAGGTGCTGATGGCGGAGAGACGATCGCAATCAGATCCATGGTTTACCTCGCCCTCTCCTACGATCACCGAATAGTCGATGGAGCTGATGCGGCTCGCTTCCTTTCAACTCTCAAAGAGCGACTCGAAGGTGGACGTTTCGAATCTGATCTGGGTCTTTAGATCCTGTAGGAGGCAGTCATGTCTTTGCCACAACGTGTAGCTATTACTGGTGCATCAGGCTTAATCGGATCCGCGCTCGTTGGCCATCTCAAAGCAGAGGGCCACACAGTTCAGCGATTAGTCCGCCGAAAGCCCGTGGCACCAGATGAAGTGACCTGGGATCCCATTGCCGGATCAATAGATCTCGCTCCTCTTGAAGGTGTCGATGCAGTAATCCATCTCGCTGGTGCGAATGTCGGAGATAAGCGTTGGACCAGAAAATACAAAGCTCAGATTCTCAACTCGCGCCTTTATGGGACGACGACAATTGCAAATGCAGTCGAGAAATTGAAACCAAGTGTCTTCATATCGAGTTCGGCTATCGGCTGGTATGGCGAAACAGGCAATCGTGCGGTGACTGAGAATGATCGCGCTGGTGATGATTTTCTCGCATCAGTTTGTAAGGAATGGGAGGCGGCCGCAGATCTCGCCTCATCGGTGCGAACCGTCAAGATAAGAACTGGTCTCGTTCTCGATCCGACTGGTGGTGCACTTGGTCGGATGCTGCCCCTATTCAAGTTCGGACTCGGTGGACGCTTGGGAAGTGGGAAGCAATGGTGGTCCTGGATTACGCTTCACGACCAGATAAAAGCAATCTCATTCCTACTTGAGAGCAAGGTCAGTGGTGCTGTTAATCTCACCGCGCCAAATCCAGTAACAAATAGCGAATTCACGGCTGCCCTAGCTCGTGCGCTCAAGCGTCCGGCCCTCTTTCCCGCACCCGCTATTGCGCTCAAAGTCGCACTCGGCGGATTCTCTACCGAAGTCCTTGGCAGCAAACGAGTACTTCCCGAAAAGCTGGTGGAATCCGGATTCAAATTCGATTTCCCACACCTTGCCCCAGCTTTAGTTGAACTCGTCAAATAGTTCTAGCTATTTCCTCGGCAGCAGAAACACCCGATCCGAGCGCACCTTGTTGGCTGGGGAATGCAACGTGATCGCCTACTAACAGAAGTTGATTGCCTAGAGAGAGAAATGATTTCATCGCTTTGCCTGGCGGGTGATGAGGTAGTGACTTCTTGATCACATATTTAGCTATCAACTCCCACTCCTCAGTCTCAACACCCCAGATTGACGCCAAATGTCGTCTCACGCTCGATTCGCTCGTGTTCTCACTGACCGAGCCGATGACGGTACTTGAGATTAAAGTCTTTCCAGGCGGCGCATATTCAGGAGCGAGTTTCGAGATTGCAATCGAGTTGGTCACTGGGCCAGTGCCCAGTCCATCAATTCGAAGTGTGGCATCAAAGCCTGCGTCATCGAGTGCGTGATACCAAGTAGTGCTGGTAGACATTGTCATAGAATCAAAAGTTTTCGAATCAAGGGATCTTTCGACTTGAGCATCGCTTAGCAAAATCTTTGCCGCAAGAGAATCTGTCGCAAGAATTATTCGAGCTGCTTTACGTTTTCTCTTGCCGATTCGCAAGAAGCCTTCACCTATCTCATCTACCTGTGATTTGAAGTTGATGGGAAGGTCCTTGGCAAGCGACTTCGAAAGAGTTGAAACTCCCCCGATGGGAAGCCCTGGTGAACCATTAATGAAGAAGTCGATCAGTTTGTAAGCCATTTCCTCTGACACTTGATCGCAACGATCCAAAAAGACACCCTGAGCGAACGGGCGAACCACCCTCGAATAGAGAGTACCTATACCTAATGCAATCATCGCTTCTTCAAACGATTGATCCTCGTCCATCTCATTGAGAGAATTAGGTCGAGACTTCAATCCACGAAGAAAATTTAGGAATCGGATTTTCTCCAGCGGTGCACCTGTTGCCGGATTGAGGCTTGAGATGAGATTCGAGAAGTTCTCTCGTGGATCGCCAAGGCGATAAACCTTTGAGTTGATCACAACGTCAATTGCTTTGCTCGCCCGATGGAAATCAGTGGGCTGGTAGAAACGAGTTAGATCCGGATAACCAAGGTTGACAAGCTGAAAGCCACGATCGCAGATGTATTCACCGACTTGATCGCTTCGAACTCGCCCGCCTGGTGCATCACTGGACTCGAATATTTCGAACTCGACTCCGAGTTCTCGAAGTCGAAGGCCGGCAGCCAAACCCGCAAGCCCGGCACCGATGATTGCTACGGGTAGCCCAGACCTTCGGGAAGCCATCAGCAGGTTTTTCTCGCCTCGAAGAGACTAGTCAACGCTCACTTTCTCGTGCTGCAACTTCGAAGGCCACCAGATCTTTGGACCGATTAGGCGAACGAGTGCAGGAACGAGAAGCGAACGAACTACGAGGGCATCGAGAAGAACTCCGAATGCGACAGCAAATCCGAGTTGAGCCAGGAATACGAGCGGTAGTACTCCCAACACTCCGAAGGTTGCAGCAAGTACAACTCCAGCAGAAGTGATCACTCCTCCCGTGACGGTCAAGCCTTTAATGACACCTGCACGAGTTCCAATCTTCTGTGTCTCTTCGCGAACTCTTGTCATCAAGAAGATGTTGTAGTCGATGCCTAGAGCGACCAGGAAGACGAAGGCAAAGAGTGGGAAGGAAGCATCAGTTGATGGGAATCCAAAAATGTGCTCAAAGACGAAAGCGCAAACACCCAGCGTCGCACCAAAGGATAAGACAACGGTGAAGAGCAAGATGCCGGCTGCGAAAATGCTACGAAGGAGCAATCCGAGGATGATCGCAATCAAGATCAAGACAATCGGGATGATGACTTGGTTGTCACGACGTGAAGATTGATCAATGTCGAAACCGACTGCAGTCTGACCACCAACTAAAGCTGTTGGATCGACTTCCTGCACCTTTTCACGAAGGGAAGGAATCAGCTTCTTCGCTTCTTGTGAATCAGCTGGAACTTTCAAAATCGCATTGAGTAGTACTTTGCCCTCGACGACCTTCGGTGTCTCTGTTGGGGCGCCAGTCATTGGATCTCGAAGCGTCGCTGGAGCGACTGAATCGACTTGGTCGATAGCCAAGATTGCAGCGCTTGCAACAGCTACACGATCTTCAGCAACGACTATCTCAACTGGGGTTCCCTCACCACTTGGGAAGTGAAGCCCAAGTCGCTCTAATCCAACGACTGAGTCTTGTTCTTTTGTGAATACATCAGTTTGGGCTACACCCGACGTATTAAGCGTCGTTGCAAAGCCAGCGAAAACCAGGAGCACGATTCCTGTGACGATGCCTATCTTGCGAGGACTTCGATCAACAAATGCTCCGATCTTTGCCCAGAGTCCTGAAAGCTTTTCATCCGCGTGATCGAACTTCGGAATCTTCGGCCAGAAGATCCAACGACCGAATAGGACGAGAAATGCTGGAAGGAGCGTGAGCGCAGCCAACATGGCACAAAAGATTCCTATTGAGCCAACCGGACCGAGGCCGCGGTTACTTGATAGATCGGAAAGGAGAAGAACTAAGAGACCTGCAATCACTGTCCCGCCAGAGGCCAGGATCGGCTCGACAGTTCCGCGCCACGCGACTCGCATCGCATCGAAACGAGACTCGTGCTGATGTAACTCCTCGCGATAACGAGAAATAAGCAGGAGGGCGTAATCAGTCGCCGCTCCCAGAACAAGCACGTCAAGAATTCCTTGGGTCTGACCATTGAGGTCGATCCAATCGTTCTTTGCCATGTGATACACGATGAAAGTGGCAAAGGTCAGTGCCAGCACCGCAGTCAAGAGCGGGATGAGCCAGAGAACTGGGGAACGATAGACGAGGATCAAGATGAATGAGACTACGCAGAGCGTGGTCAACAGAAGCGTTGTGTCAATCGAACCAAAGGCGCCAAAGAGATCAGCAAAAATTCCTCCAGCCCCTGTTACATAGGAGTCAACCGACTCTCCGTTGAAAGTTTGCTTGAGGTCTTCCCTGATAAATTCAATTACCAACGGAAGTGCAGGCTCATCACCAATGCTCTCCCCCGACGCAACGCTACTGATTTGGAAGTTGATAAGTACTGCCTTGCCATCCTGTGACGGAATCACAGTGAGTGGGACTCCTGGCGCAAAATAGTAAGAGAGAGGTTTGTTTGCCTCAGTCAAGATTTTCCCAGGCAATGCTTTTGCATAGTCATTGATAGCGGCAAAAGTTTGCGGATTGGTCGCAGGGTTTACCGCCCCTTCAAGCAGAATCAAAGTAGGAATCAAATCTGAATCTTGATCTTGGAATTTGACGATGACTCGACTTGCAAGCGTCGACTCCGCGCTGTCTGGTAGGAAAGCCGAATTGTCGTTCTCTTGAACTGATGAGATTTTTGCGAAGATCGGACCCGAGATTCCCCCAATTGACATCCAAGCGATGATTGCAACGATCGCGATGAAGAGCGGCTTACGCCCTTTGACCTTCTGCTTGGTCTCATTATGATTTTGCAGCGACATGCGACTACCTCTCGGAAATGTTGGGATTGTGACCTGCGTCAACCAATAGAAGCGAAGGTTAGTGGGAAAGCTTGGCCAGTTCACCTTTAGCGAGGGAAAGTCGCGAATTACGCCGTAATTCGAGGCTCTAGGCTTACCCCGTGATCGCTGGAGTGAATGACTCAGTCGTTGAGGCAGCTCTTGCAGGCTCTCAGCTACAGATTCGCGACCTCACTCTGCGCGGACCAATCGAGTACGAAGATTGTTTAACGCTTCAAGAAAAGACCCACCACGAAGTTGCCCAAGGCGACCACCAATCCGTATTGCTTCTCCTGGAACACCAAAGCATCTTTACGGCGGGAAAACGAACCGAGAGCCATGAGCGTCCCATAAATGGTGCACGAGTCATTGATGTCAATCGAGGTGGGAAAATCACTTGGCACGGCCCAGGACAGATTGTTGGGTATCCCATCATAAAACTGAGGAATCCAGCTGAGCTCTTAGGATATGTGAGAACAATCGAGGCTGCACTAATCGCTACTCTCAAAGAATTTTCAATTATTGGACGCTGCATCAAAGGGCGCTCTGGAGTTTGGATAGATGGAGAGAGAAAAATCGCTGCAATCGGAATCCGGGTTGCTCAAGGTGTGACAATGCACGGTTTCGCGCTCAATACCAATTGTGATCTCACTAGTTATGAGGAAATCATTCCATGTGGGATTGCTGACGGTTCAGTCACTTCCATGAGTATGGAGTTGAGTCGAAGAATCGAATTGAAAGATGTGCTCCCCGTTCTCAAGCATGAAATGGCTTTGGCTCTCAACCCACTTATCGCTCCATCGGAATCTCTGAATCTTCGCGAAGGAATAGCAATCTCATGACGAAAAAAATGCTTCGCATTGAAGCGAGAAATGCCGCGGTACCAATCGAACGAAAGCCCGAGTGGATCAAGACTCGGGCTCAGTTGGGGCCGAACTACAGCAATTTGCGAGCACTGGTGTCTCGGGAGGGCCTACATACGGTCTGCCAAGAAGCAGCGTGCCCGAACATTTTCGAGTGTTGGGAAGATCGAGAAGCGACTTTCCTTATCGGAGGCGAAATTTGTACACGGCGCTGCGATTTCTGCAATATCGCGACTGGGAAACCCACCGCCTACGACCAAGATGAACCGAGGCGGGTAGCAGAGTCAGTAAAAAGTATGCAGTTGCGATACGCGACTGTTACTGGAGTGGCGCGTGATGATCTTGAGGATGAAGGCTCATGGCTATACGCAGAGACCATCCGCCAGATCCACAACGAAGTCCCCGGGTGTGGCGTTGAAATGCTTGCTCCAGATTTTTCTGCCAACAAGGATTTATTGGAAGTGGTTTTTGAATCGCGCCCTGAGGTCTTTGCGCACAATGTTGAGACTGTCCCTCGAATCTTCAAAGAGATTCGTCCAGCGTTCAATTATGAGCGTTCATTATCTGTGATTCGCTCTGCACGAGATTTTGGCCTTGTCACGAAATCAAATCTAATCCTTGGCCTCGGCGAAACAAGGGATGAGATCTCAGATGCACTGGTCCAGATGAAAAGCGCTGGCTGTGACCTCATCACGATCACTCAGTATTTGAGGCCGAGCCCGAAGCATCATCCCGTCATGCGATGGGTCAAGCCGGAGGAATTCGTGGAGCTAGCTAATGAGGCCCGAGAGGTGGGATTCCTCGGCGTGATGAGTGGACCTCTCGTTCGCTCTTCATATCGAGCTAGAAGACTCTATGAAGAGGCCGTATCGGCTCGAAGCGCAGTAGGTGAGTGACTCCGTGGACTTGGTCTATCCCCCCGTCGTCAAAATCGTTCAAGCCCTTTGGCGTTATCTGGGCCTTCGATTTACCTTCATCGGCGAATCGAATATTCCTCGCAGAGGTCATGCCATCCTCGCTATCAATCATGTTGGCTATCTAGATTTCGCAATTGCGGGCACCGCAGTTCTTCCAGCTGGTCGATATGTTCGATTCATGGCGAAGAAAGAAGTTTTTGATCATCCAATTGCAGGGCCACTGATGAAGGGAATGCACCACATCAGCGTTGATCGAAGCAATGGTTCGCCTTCATTCATTGCAGCCCTCAAAGCGCTAGCAAGTGGTGAGATTGTCGGCGTCTTCCCGGAAGCCACCATCTCTCGCACCTTCGAATTGAAGGAAATGAAGAGTGGTGTTGTTCGCCTGGCGATTGAGTCGGGAGCACCAATAATTCCTGCAGTTGTCTGGGGAAGTCAGAGAATCTGGACGAAAAGAATTAAGAGAGACTTCGGCAGAAAGAAGTTCCCCATAATCGTCGCGATGGCAGCTCCATACTTCATCGAAAAGAATGCAGATGTCGAGGCAGAGATGGGCAAACTACGGAGCAAGTTAGAGGAATTATTGAAACTCGCCCAATCGCGCTATCCCGATTCAGGCGACGGTCAGTTTTGGCAACCGGCAAGCCTTGGTGGAAGTGCTCCTACGCCAACAGAACTAGTCGAGATCATCGCAAAAGAGAAGAGAGAGCGAGAGCTAAACTAACGACATGGCTACCAAAGATTCGAAACCAACTCGTGCCGAAAAACGCGCGGCAAAAGCAGCTGCGAAGGCTGCACGTGGACCAAGGTTCAAGGTGATCCGAGATGCATATCAGGTCACAAAACGAGAACAACCCAAGGTCGGTTTGATTCTCCTCTCGATTTTTGTTGGAGTGTTAGTAGTAGGTATCACAATTGGAGCAATCTTTGGGAGCGTAGTCTCTGCCGCATTTTTCACAACGCCGCTAGCTCTTCTTATTGCATTTATCATCTTCACGCGAATGGCCACGTCAGCGGCTTACTCCTCCATTGAAGGGCAGATTGGCGCAGCTGCGAGCGTATTGATGTCTATTCGCAAGGGCTGGACAGTTGACACTGCGGTCAATGTCAATCGCAACCAAGATATGGTCCACAGAGCAGTTGGTAAACCAGGGATAGTCCTTGTCGGTGAAGGTCGCGAAGGTGTGAAGATTCTTCTCAATGACGAACGTCGCCGAATGGAGCGTGTTGCACCGGGGGTCCCAGTGAATACACTGATTTGTGGCGAAGGTGAAGGCCAAGTTTCGGTAAGAAAATTGCAGCGCCAGATGAAGAAGTACCCGAAGAAGCTCTCTATGAGTCAAGTGAGAGAACTGAGGGCGCGAATCAAATCGGTTGGCGGAATGAACATTCCGCTCCCCAAGGGTCCGATGCCCCGAAATATAAAACTTCCAAAACGCTCTTAGTTCTTACCTATTCACTTGCATCACAGCGCTACCGACGATTCGATCGTGTAATCCCCGACCTTGATTGTCATAGACGACGGCGGGAACTACCAGGAGTATCAATAGCGTTCGAAGCAGAGTTGCACCAATCCCCAATGGTTCTAACTCCGGGTAACGAAGGACTCGTAATCTCACAAGTCTTTGGCCTGCTGATGCACCGGTCGTCGAGGTAAGAATGAAGATCTGCAAGAAGAAAACCAAGGCAATCCAAAACGGTCTACCTTGATCTTGATCAAAGAAGATTGAACCGACGGCCCAACTCATCAACCAATCGATTGTGATTGCGAGAAATCTCTTGCCCGCCTTCGCGACCACGAGGCCATCACTTGGCTTGCCGTGGCTCTCGGATTCGGACATGGCATGGATGCTAGTTCCCTTCGAGGGCGTGAGTCACCTCACTTCCCCTCTCGCTTCTTTCCAACGCCCCTGAGTAAGAGTCCACCCCTTTCTGAAGCGAAACATGACCGTAACAATGAGGTCACCCTCCTTTCACCCAATCCCACTACATTTTTGCCATCGATCCGAGCCGAGACGCAATCAAGGTTCTGTAAAAGATGCAGTAGCGATGCAATGAAGCATCCTTGGTCCTCGCTTCGACCCTAACCGCTTGAAAGGAATACGAGGCAGATATGTTCAAAAGCGCCAGCGAAATCGTCGCCTACATCAAGAAGAATGATGTGAAGTTCGTCGATGTTCGTTTCATTGACCTTCCTGGAATACAACATCACTTCAATGTACCTGCGAGCTCATTCGACGAAGAGACTCTTACCAACGGACTGATGTTCGATGGCTCTTCGATTCGAGGATTCCAGTCGATCCATGAGTCAGATATGAAACTCCTTGCAGCACCAGAGACTGCCTACCTCGATCCTTTCCGTAAAGAGAAGACCTTGATCATCACCCACTCGGTACATGATCCGATCACAAACGAGGCATACTCGCGTGATCCTCGTGGCATCGTGAAGAAGGCTGTCGACTTCATGCGCTCCACAGGTATCGCAGATACCGCCCTCTTCGCACCTGAAGCCGAGTTCTACATCTTCGATCGAATTCGATTCCTAACTGGGATGAACCAGGCATTCCATCACATTGATTCCTATGAAGGCGCTTGGAATACCGGTATCGAAACAGATGCCGATGGAACTCCCAATCGTGGTTACCGAACTCGTATCAAGGGCGGATATTTCCCAGTTTCACCTACCGATCAATTCGCTGACCTTCGCGATGAAATGGTGATGAACCTTGAAAAAGTCGGTCTCACTGTCGAGCGCGCACACCACGAGGTTGGCACAGCAGGACAGATGGAGGTCAACTACAAATTCAATGACGTCTTGCATGCTGGCGATGACCTGATGAAATTCAAGTACATCATCAAGAACACCGCCTGGCAGGCTGGAAAGACCGCGACCTTCATGCCAAAACCACTCTTCGGCGATAACGGATCAGGAATGCATTGCCATCAATCGCTCTGGAAGGACGGCAAGCCACTCTTCTGGGGTAACGGTTATGCAGACCTCTCAGACATGGCACGTTGGTATATCGGTGGCTTGCTCAAGCATGCGCCATCATTGCTCGCATTCACTAACCCCACGGTCAATTCCTATAAGCGACTTGTTCCGGGTTATGAAGCTCCGGTCAACTTGGTCTACTCGGCGCGAAATCGTTCTGCCTGTATCCGAATTCCGATCACTGGAAGCTCACCGAAGGCAAAGCGAATCGAGTTCCGCTGTCCAGATCCATCCTCCAATCCATACCTCGCATTTGCTGCGATGCTTATGGCTGGAATCGATGGAATCGTCAACAAGATCGAGCCACCAGCACCAGTCGATAAGGACCTCTATGAGCTTGAAGGAGAAGAGGCAGCATCCATTCCTCAAGTGCCAGGTTCACTCGATGCAGTCCTCGACAATCTCGAGCGCGATAACGCATTCCTCACTAAAGGTGGCGTCTTCACGCAAGATTTGATCGATACCTGGATCTCATGGAAGCGTACACAAGAGGTGGATTACGTCAGGTTGCGACCACATCCTGCGGAGTTCGAGCTCTACTACGATCTCTAAGATTCAAAGAGTAGTGAGAAAAGCCCCGGTTTCCGGGGCTTTTCTATTTTCTATCAACTTTCTATCAACGTCTTCTTTGCAGGCGTAACAAGAGAATCGCAAGCAGGGCCGAGATAAGGCTCCCCGTAAGGATGCCCACCTTTCCCGCAGCGATCTCAATGCTCCCCTCGGCAAAAGAAAGTTTTGCAATCAAAAGAGAAACGGTGAATCCGATTCCAGCAAGAAGTGAGACGCAAAAGAGATCGCCCCAACGAAGATTCTCATTAAGCCGTGCACTGGTTACTTTCGTTAAGAGATAAGTGGATGCCATCACGCCAAGGGGTTTGCCTATAACGAGCCCCGCCATTACGGCGATGGCGATATCGCTCTCAAGCGCTTCTATACCGATGGATCGAAGATCAACTCCAGCCGCTGTGAAGGCGAAAAATGGCACAGCTAAAGCAATGGAAATTGGTCGAACACGTTCTTCGGAGACCTGCGCAGGAGAGCGATTTGTGCTTCGTGCATGCACGCTTGTTAGTAAAGCGATAGCCACTCCAGCGACAGTCGCATGAATTCCCGATTGATATGTGCACCACCAAATCAGTAGTGCTAGCGGAACCATCACGAACCAACGAGTTAGGCGAACTCGTTGCAAAATCCCATAACCCAACAAGAGAATCCCCGAGGCGATCAAGAAGTTTAGTTTGACCTCTTCGGTGTAGAAGAGGGCGATGATGGTTATTGCGCCGAGATCGTCGACTACTGCGAGGGCCAACAAGAAAGCCCGCAATTCCGTGGGCAATCCTCTTCCCGCTACTGCCAAGACGGCGAGGGCAAAAGCGATATCGGTAGCCACAGGCATCGCCCAACCTTCACCTGCCCCTGGATAGCCACGGACCAGGGAGATGTAGATGATTGCGGGCACTGCCATCCCCGAAATCGCAGCAACAATTGGAACTAATGCTTGACGAGGTCTTGCAAGCGAGCCATGCACGAATTCATGTTTAAGTTCCAGGCCCGCGACGAAGAAAAAAATGGCAAGGAATGCATCCGATGCCCATTTCGCAACCGTCATCGAGATGTCGATGGCAGGGATATCTATTTGAAAGGATCGAAAATCGCCGTACCAATCCCCGAGCGGCGAATTGGCAATGATGAGGGCGAGGGTTGCGGCAACGAGCAGGATTACTCCACCAAAGGTCTCATCTCGAAGGACGCGAGCCAGCCAACGTCTCTCACTCGGAGTATCGATGGGTTCGAAAGCATCATGACCTTCTGGCCCGTGGCTTTGACTTTGGTTTGAAGTCATCATAGGAAGTGAAGTTACATGGATTTGCTATCTAGACTCACTCCGTGAGCGAAAGACCCCCGGTAGTCGTTGCGTTACAGAACGCCGCAAACTGTCCTGTGAACTTAGTGGGTCAATGGATTACCGAATCTGGGCTTGAGGTGCGGACCCTTCATCTCTATGCCAAACAGCCTTTCCCCCACGCTGTAGCAGAGCTTGAGGAAAGCCTAGGTGGCGCTTCACTTGCAGGCCTTATCTCTTTGGGTGGTTCGATCTCTGCCAATGATGACGAAGATGCACCGTGGTTAGTTGGCGAGCGAGCACTCCTTGCTGACGCGATTCGATCTGAGCTTCCCGTCTTGGGACTCTGTCTAGGCGCACAACTTCTCGCTCTTGCTACAGGTGGTGAAGTCGAACTTGCCGGGGTTCCTGAGATCGGAGTCCATGAGGTAAGAGTCGATGACTCATCTGACGAAGTTTTCGGCTCGCTCAGTGACTCGAAGAATCTCCCAACAATTCAATGGCATCAAGACGAAGTGACGGCATTACCTGCTGGTGCAACTTCGATTGCCACATCGATAAGTTGCAGGAATCAGATATTTCGAATGGGAAGACTCCAATATGGATTGCAATTACATCCAGAGGCAGACCCCACGATTGTTCGAATGTGGGAGAAAAATGGAGATGACGCTTATCGCCGTTCTGGCAGGTCAGCAGAGGGAGTGGGTCAGATAGAGCGCGAAGTCAATCAATCCATCAATCAAATCAAGGACACGTGGAGCGGGCCCATCAAGCGCTGGGCTGAACTTGCGTCGCAACTGCTCGAGACTCGGCTCTCACAACCATCACAACTCCGGTAATGACGACGGCGGCGCCGATAAGCAGCGTCGTTGAGAGCTTCTCGTTGAGGACAATCGCACCAATCGTCACCGCAATGACTGGATTGACGTAGGCATACGTTGCGATCAAACCTACGGGAGCGTATTTCACTAGCCAGAGATAGGCGCTATAAGTGGCAATCGAACCAATCAATACCAAGAAGAGCCACCACATCCAAGAGAAGAACGTTGCATCGAAGAAATCACTCACTCGCTCTCCGGTCATCAGAGCAACGATCGACATCGATATTCCACCAAGCAGCATCTGATACGTGGTGACCACCATGGTGCTCTTTGGTAAACCAAGTCGTGGTGCGATGTAAGTCCCGAGTGACCAGGCGAAATTTCCCACGATCACCATCGCCATCCAAAAAAGATGGCTCGAATTATCGGGTTTGCGCAATTCCGGAAGCAACAAGATCCCAACTCCGAGGAATCCGATGATGATGCCCACCCATCCCCAACGAGACGATGCGACGCCATCGATTGCCTTGAATGTCGCAATCCAGAGTGGAAGCGCTGCGATGAGTAAGGCAACAATTCCAGTTGGCACATCGTTGTATTGAGCAAGAGTCACGGACCCAAGGCCAAGTCCCAACAAAAGCGCCCCAAGTAGGGCGAGCGCCGCCGTCTGACGTTTCGTTATCGCGAGAAAACCAATCCCCCATCGCATCGAAATGAAGAGAGCCATCAAGAAGCTTGCCGCCAGAAAGCGCATCCCCATCGCGAGGATGGGAGGCATAGAGCGAATGGAGTACTCGATCGCTAGGTAGGTCGTCCCCCAGACGATATAGACGACCCAGAGAGCGCCCCACACTTGGGACTTAGGCGGCTGGGTCACTGAGGCATACAACCACAATCACAATCTGCGAATTTGATGCAGATGCAAATCAATTGCATTAAGATGGGGGTATGCGGCCGCCCCTGATGCATATCCCCGATGGTTTCATCAACCTGCCCGTTTCACTGATTTTCATCGCGCTTTCGGCCCTTGGAGTTCTCGCGTGCCTCAAAGGCGCCAGAGCGCAGCTCGATGATAAGACGGCGCCACTTGCGGGGCTGGTGACCGTATTCATTTTTGCGGTGCAGATGATCAACTTCCCCGTCGCAGCGGGAACGAGTGGCCACCTTCTCGGTGGCGTCCTAGCCGCCGTTCTTGTTGGTCCCTACGCAGCAACTCTCTCAATCACGATCGTCTTGATCCTTCAAGCACTTCTTTTTGCAGATGGTGGACTTACAGCAGTCGGCCTCAATCTCTTCAACCTTTCACTCGTTGGCGTTTGGGGAGGATATGCAATATTTCTCCTCGCTCGACGATTCCTGCCAAAGAAGAAGAGCTCAATTCCAATAGCTTGCCTCGTTGCAGCTTTCATTCAAGTGCCACTGGCTGCGAGTGGATTCGTCCTCCAATACGCAATCGGTGCCGAATCGACGATTCCTGTCGCAACTGTCGCAACAGCGATGATCTCAACTCATATTCTCATCGGTATTGGAGAGGCCCTGATTACTGCTCTCACAGTCTCTGCAGTCCTTGCTTCACGCAGTGACCTTGTTTTCGGTTGGCGCCAGATTGCCCCGCAGTTGAAAATCGGAGCTAAGTCATGAAGGAATTTTTGACGAATAAATTCATTCTGGCTGGGATCGCACTCTCTTTGGTAATTGCTGGTGTCTTTTCCTTCTACGCATCCTCACAGCCAGATGGACTTGAAAAGGTTGCAGAAACTAAAGGTTTCCTTGATACAGCAAAGGACCCGATCAACTCAGGTTCTCCACTCGCCGACTACTCAGTTTCTGGAGTCGATAGCGAGAGAGTGAGCGTTGGCGCGAGCGGAGTCATAGGTGTGCTTGCAACCTTGGTGGTTGCCGGGATCATCTTCCGTCTCCTCGCCAAGAAAAATAGCAAGGAAGACTAGAAATCAACTTCCCATTATCAGTTCAGGCACACCCCCAAAGCGACCACCATCATGGACATGATGCGGGCGAGCGCCTCTATATCCATCGACATTCGATAGTCCACCGCCTCGCCCCGCAGACGAAGATTCTCGCTCTCATCGCATTCCTTTTTGTCGTGATAAGCACCCCCATCTCGCAGATCAACTCTTATATCGCCTTCTTTCTCTTGATTTTCCTGGTAGTTGCACTTGCCAGACTTCCCATCCTTACTGTGTTAAGGCGCTCGCTCATTGAGATTCCCTTCATTCTCTTTGCTTTTCTGATGCCATTCTTTGGTAGCGGGGAGAGCTACGAACTTCTCGGTCTGACTTTCTATCGTGAAGGTTTGCTCGCAGGAGGAGCCATTGTCGCCAAAGGAACGCTTGGCGTCCTTGGCGCGATCGTGCTCTCCGGTAGCACAACCGCACGCGGCATTCTCTTGGGTCTGGAAAGATTGAAACTCCCACCATTGATGGTCAACATCGCATCGTTCATGCTTCGTTATATCAATGTCGTCACTGATGAGATGGAGCGGATGCGCGTAGCAAGGGCGTCACGAGGATTTGAGCCGCAAGGAATTCGTGACTGGAAGATTCTCGCCAGTGCCGCCGCAACTCTCTTCATCCGATCCTATGAACGCGGTGAGCGAGTTCACCTAGCGATGCTCTCGCGCGGTTTTAATGGCCAGATGCCGAAGATGGAGCTACACGAACATCACCCTCCTCTCTGGTTTGCATTTCTACTTCCTGTAGGAGCTCTCGCATCTGCATCACTTGATCGGTGGGTTTTCTGATGAGTTATCCCTCACTTGAAATTTCAGAGCTTGCATTCGCCTATCCCGATGGCCACCAGGCGCTCTATGGCGTCGATCTAAGGATTAATCAAGGAGAGCGCGTCGCACTCCTTGGTCCCAACGGGGCGGGTAAGACGACACTTGTTATGCATCTAAACGGCATTCATCCAGCGCAACATGGTTCAGTCAAGATAGACGGAGAAGTAATAGATACCTCGGATAAAGAACTGCTACGAAAGATTCGTGGCAAGGTTGGAGTGGTCTTTCAAGATCCTGATGACCAACTATTCATGCCAACCGTTGGTGAAGATGTTGCCTTTGGACCGAAGAATCTTGGGCTCAGTGACGACGTGGTTCAAGAGCGAGTCATCCAATCGCTCAGCAAAGTAGGGATGCTTGATTACAAGGATCGACCGCCTCATCATCTCTCCTTCGGCCAGAGAAGGAGGGTTGCTGTAGCGACTGTCTTAGCAATGAACCCCACCATTCTCGTTCTCGACGAGCCCTCTTCCAATCTTGATCCCGCAAGCAGGCGGGAACTTGCAGAGATTCTGACCTCACTGGAAATTACATTGATTATGGTCACTCATGACTTGCCCTATGCCTTCGAACTTTGCGAAAGATCTTTGATTTTGGCTGACGGTCGAATCGTCGAAGATGGAGTGACAAAAGAGATCTTGTCCGACCGTGAGTTACTTCACCGCTATCGCCTGGAATTACCTAAAGGATTCGCTTTTTAGCGAATCAGAGACGAGACCTAGTCGAGGAAGAAGTCGAGCAAGAAATCCTTAGTTCCAGGGACGACGGAATACTTGTCGAGGTCCGTGATCCCCTCAGATGCAAGCACTTCATCATCGATGAAGAAATTTCCGCTGCATTCGCTACTGGAGCGATTGAGAATGAAGTAGGCGGCATCCGCCAAAATCTCCGGCTTGCGACAGAGAGCGGTATCTACACCAGGAATCATCTGAAGCGCCGCAGTATCGATCGCAGTCCTTGGCCAGAGCGCATTGAAAGCGATTGCATCTCGTTTAAATTCTGCAGCCATACCGAGTACGCACATGCTCATCCCATATTTCGCCATCGTGTAGGCGACATGATTCTTGAACCAGTGTGGTTTCATTGAAAGTGGAGGGGAAAGCGTTAAGACATGCGGGTTGCGTCCCTCCTTGCCACTCTTCTTGAGGTGAGGAATGACGGCTTGAGAAGTCAAGAAAGTTCCGCGAACATTGACATCAAACATCAAGTCAAATCGTTTTGCTGGGGTTGATTCAGTATTGGTGAGGTTGATTGCGCTCGCATTATTTATAAGGATGTCGAGTCCACCAAACTCACTTGCCGCTCGCTCCACCGAGTCAACAATCTGATTCTCATCCCTAAGATCACATTGAATTGCAAGGGCTTTTCCACCCGCTTCTTCGATTTCCTCTGCTGCAGAAAAGATAGTTCCTGGTAGTTTGGGATGTGGCTCTGTGGTCTTAGCCGCAATCGCAATAAATGCGCCATCTCTTGCCGCACGAAGCGCGATGGCAAGGCCAATTCCCCGTGAACCACCAGTAATGAAAATCCTTTTTCCAGCAAGTGACATTCTCACATCCCCTTTCGCATCAAGAAATTCATGAAGGCGCTCTGTGCTTCCTCTGAGGTCAAAGCTCGCATGAAGAGGTCTCCCTCTGCCTGCATGATCACATTAAGCCGTTCATGATCTGGGCTCTTCATCAAGGATTTTGTTTGGATAAGTGCATTCGGTGGAAGTTCTGCGATTTCTTCGGCTATTTCTCGAGCCCTCTTGCGAGGATCTTCGACTTCGTCATTGATAACGCCCCATTCGAGAGCCTCAGTAGCGGTGAAGGATCGCCCCAGAAGGAGAATCTCAGCTGCACGGCGATGACCAATCGACTTGGGGAAGAGATGGCTTGAGCCAAACTCGGGAACGAGTCCAAGATTGACGAAGGGCATCCGAAATGAGGTTGAGGGTGAGGCATAGGCGAAGTCACAGTGCATCACCATTGTTGTGCCTATCCCAATTGCGTTTCCTTGTATCGCCACAATGACAATCTTTGGGAATTCATGGAGGGCTTTGATGAACTGCCAGACTTCAGAGCCATCTTCTAACGGAGGATTGTTGAGGAAGTCAGAAATATCGTTTCCACCCGTGAAGTGATCACCATTTGCCTCGATGATCACCACCGATGTCTCCGAGGAAACCGCAGACTCATTGAGACTATCGGCCATGGTTTTGTACATCGCCCTCGTAAGAGCGTTCATCTTCGCAGGGCGATTGAGGATTATCGAAGTTATTGCGCCAGTTCTCTCGATTAACACATCACTCATAGCCACATCCTAAGAGCCTTAGCTTAAAAGCGTCGATTAGCTAGCGAGAGAGCTTGCCAGCGATGAAGTCTTCGGTGCGGTCATGAGCGACTTCATCCGAGTACTGCTCAGGTGGAGACTTCATGAAGTAACTCGAAGGTGAGAGCAATGGTCCCCCGATTCCTCGATCGAGAGCAATCTTCGCGCAACGAAGTGCATCGATGATCACGCCAGCTGAGTTCGGTGAATCCCATACCTCGAGCTTGTACTCAATATTGAGTGGGACATCGCCAAAGGCTCGGCCTTCCATTCGAACATAGGCCCATTTCCGGTCATCGAGCCATGGGATGTAATCCGATGGTCCGATGTGGACATTTCGATCGGCGATCTCATAGTCGAGTTGTGAGGTCACTGACTGAGTCTTCGAGATCTTCTTTGACTCAAGGCGATCGCGCTCCAGCATGTTCTTGAAGTCCATATTTCCACCTACATTGAGTTGGTAAGTGCGATCGATATAGACACCGCGATCCTGGAAAAGCTTGGTCATGATTCGATGTGTGATGGTCGCTCCCACCTGGCTCTTGATGTCGTCGCCAACAATCGGAACCCCGGCTTGAGTGAACTTATCTGCCCAGGCTGGATCCGAGGCAATAAATACTGGAAGTGCATTAACGAATGCGACTTTTGCGTCGAGTGCGCATTGAGCGTAGAACTTTGTCGCCTCTTCCGATCCAACGGGGAGGTAACAGATAAGTACATCGACCCTTTCATCCTTAAGCGCCTTCACGACATCAATCTCAGCAGCGCTCGACTCTTTGATGGTCTCCTTGTAGTAGCGCCCAAGACCGTCAAGAGTCTTTCCACGTTGGACCGTGATGCCAGTCTTTGCCACATCAGAGAACTTGATTGTGTTGTTCTCACTCGCCCAAATCGCATCTGCAAGATCAAGGCCAACTTTCTTTGCATCTACATCGAGAGCCAGGACGAACTTGATCGAGCTGATGTGATAACCACCAACTACTGGGTGCATGAGACCCGGGATGTCTTGATCAGCTGCCGCGTCCTTGTAGTAAGTAACGCCTTGGACCAGAGAGTTTGCACAATTGCCCACCCCCACCAATGCCACCCGAATTTCATTGCTATTGGTCACGCGGATTTCCTTTCGCTCTTGATCATCTCTTCCAGCCAAGCGATCTCTCGCTCAGCCGACTCCAGCGAGTGACGACGCCACTCGGTGAGGTACTTATCCATGCCGATCGGATCTCGTTCGAGATCTGATCGCAAAATTTCTGCCTTCTCCTGTAGCCGGCGCAGCCTTCCTTCAAGTATTCGAACTCGGTTACTTGGTGGAGTGGGGCTAAAGAATGCGAAGCGAACTTCGAAACCTTCATCTTCCCAACTGTCCGGTCCGGCCACTCGAGTTAATTCTTGGAATCTCTTGCTGCCAAATTCCGTGATTGCGTAGACGATCCTTGACCGCCTTGAGAGACCACCACGCTCTGAGAGTGAACTCTCGGCAATCAATCCAGACTCCCCCATCCTTCGTAAAGCGGGATAGAGAACTGAGAACGAGAGCGCCCTAAATGGGCCATAGATTGCACCGATTCTTTTTCGCAACTCATATCCATGCAGTGGGCC
>SYAN01000078.1 GCA_005787575.1 Actinomycetota bacterium
ATATAGAGTCCAATGGCGATGTTTTGAGTAAGAGTCTTGGCCTTACCTGATTTGCTCGCTGGAATTACGCCACCTTTGAGGACGCTGAGTCGGAGCAGGGTCACGGCTAGCTCGCGACCAAGAATCACCAGAGTCACCCAAGTCGGCAGGACACTCAAATAGTTAAGCGAAATAAGGGCTGTAACGATGAGTGCCTTGTCTGCAATCGGATCCCAGAGTTCGCCAAAATCTGTTATCTGGTTGCTCGCCCTCGCCAAGCGACCATCGAGAACATCAGTCATAGCGACTACGAAAAAGAGGAAAAAGGAGAGAGTTCGAAGCTCAGGATTTTCTCCTTTTTCGGCGATGAGAGCCCACGCGCAAAAAGGAAGCGCAAGGATTCGAAAGATCGTGAGGATATTTGGAAGATTGAATATGACTCGACGAGCGACTTCATCGCGCTCATTGGAAGTACTCATCAGAATATCTCCGCAATCAGATCGGCGCCATCTGTCTCGATGACCCTCGCCGAAATATATTGGCCGATTTCAAAATATTTGATTTCACTCGAATTAAATAGAGAGATGCGAGTCGACCCATCAACCTCAGGGCCCTGATGCGCAGCTCGCCCTTCAATGATGTTGCCATCAACCTCCTCGACGAGAATAAGTACTTCTTCCCCAATTCGCTCGAGAGCTCGCTCGTTGACAGTAACTTCCGCAACCCGACTCGCCTCCTGAAACCTTTCGGCGATGAGATCTTGCGATACTTTGTCGGCGAGACTTAGCGCTTGCGTGCCATCTTCGTCACTATAAGGAAATACGCCTATCGCATCTAGGCGTGATTGGGAGATGAAGTCAACAAGCTCTGCAAATTCGCCCTCGGTCTCACCAGGAAATCCCACGATGAAATTAGAGCGAATTCCTGCTTCCGGCGATAGAGCACGTATTTGTGTTAAAAGGTGTAGAAATTTCTCGCCATCTCCAAATCGACGCATCCTTCGAAGTAGAGAGCCGCTTGCATGCTGAAAGGAAATATCGAAATAAGGCGCGACCTTCTCTGTCGAAATAACGGCTTGCAAGAGAGAGGGGCGGATCTCTGCCGGTTGAAGATAAGAGAGTCGAATTCGCTTCACTCCCTCGATAGCAGAAATTTCTGGAAGCAACTTCTCGAGCATCTTGAGGTCGCCTAAATCTTTACCGTAGGAAGTGGTGTTCTCACTTACCAGGAATAGTTCGCTCACTCCTTGTTCTACGAGCCACTTCGCTTCACTGAGAATTTCATCTGGTGTCCTCGATAAGAACGAACCGCGAAAAGAAGGAATCGCGCAGAAGGAACAACGACGGTCGCATCCTGATGCGATCTTCAGCGGCGCGTAAGGACTTCTCTCCAATCGCTTGCGAAGAACTCGTTCCCCTTGACCATTTCGTGAGACTTCCATGACTTTAGTCGCCGAAACAGAAGCATTTTCACCACCTCGCCTCTCCACAGGCGCTAACGGCAATAGGGTCCTTCGATCTTTCGGTTTATGAGCCTGGATCTTTCCGCCAGCCAGAATCGTGCCAAGCCGCTCCGAAATATTCTTGTAGGAGTCGAATCCGAGAATGCCATCCGCCTCAGGAAGTGACTTGGCGAGCTCATCCCCGTATCGCTCTGCCATACAACCGACAGCGACAACAGCTCGAAATCTCCCATCTGACTTGAGTTGATGGGCTTGGAGGAGAGCGTCTATTGAGTCTTTCTTTGCGCTCTCAATAAAGCCACAAGTATTTATGAGAGCGATATCAGCCGAGTCCGAGTCTGTGGTGAGAACCCATCCATCTTCCGCCAGACGTCCAGCTAACTCCTCGGAGTCGACATCATTTCGCGAACAACCGAGGGTTACAAGTGCAACGGTTCGATTATTGCCAAGCCTCGCCGCAGACACCTGCCCTATTTAACCAGCAGATTACCCAGCTGACTGCGATTCAGGCGAGAACTTAAGTCGAACTACTTCACCCACAGCGCCTGGTGAGCCCAACTCCTGATTGTTGTAGGTGATTGAGATCGCTCCTGCGTTACCAATGATGAGAGAAATCAACTGATCATCAAAAAGAGTCTCGGATTGGCCACTTCGAATCTTGCCTTCAAAAATTGTCGAACCATTTGCACCCTCGGCTTTGACCCAAGATAGACCATTTTCTGCTCTCAGAATGAGAGACACCCCCCTAGTCGCTGCTGCAACAGGTCCTGCATCTTGCCCAGATTGCTTCGACTCCTTTACTACACGAGCGATTAACGACTGATCTTCACCGGTGTTTAGCATTCCAGGAACAATCTGGAAACCAAGAATTGCAAAAGCAACAACGCCAGCAGCGACACCAAAGACTCGCCACGTTGGACGATCGCGTTCGACACTTGTCGTCACATTACTCTCTTGAAGAAGTGAGCTCATAGAAACATCAACTTCATTTTCACTCAGATCAAAAGCAGCAAGCAAAGAGTTTTCATCAGCTTGGTAAATTCGAGCGAGCGTTCGAATATGGCCTCGTGCATATGCCTTACCACCAGATGAGTGAACTCGCTCTGCTTCGAGATCTTGAATGAGTCGTTCCCGAACGCGAGTACGCGATGCAACAACTGAGAGGGAGAGCCCGCTCTTCAGACGTGCAGCTTTAAGTTGATCGCCATATGACATGAACTGAACCTTCTCGCTTTGGGGAGAGAGAAGGTTAAAGCAGATCAAGTGTGATTGGCAAGGCGATCAATTTCACGATCAAATCTGATTGAGCCTTGGGGTGAGAATGAGAGTGATTTGCTACCCCCTCAAAGTCTCCATCACCGAAGCAAGGTCTTCCGGCTTAACAAGAACTACTCGAGCTTTAGAACCCTCTGACGGTCCAACTATTCCCCTACTCTCCATCAAATCCATCAATCGACCTGCTTTCGCAAAACCAATGCGCAGTTTTCGCTGCAGCATCGATGTCGATCCAAACTGCGTAGAGACGACTAGTTCCACCGCTGCCAAGAGGTCGTCCATATCGTCGCCGATATCCTCATCGACAACTTTTCTTGCTTGCGCAACTGCCAAGACATCATCCCGATAAACCGGCGCTAACTCACCTTTGACGTGAGAGACAACCGCCTTTATCTCACTCTCCGAGATGTATGCACCCTGTATACGAATTGGCTTGCTGGCGCCCATCGGTAAGAAGAGTCCATCTCCTTGACCAACGAGTTTTTCTGCTCCAGGAGAATCAAGAATCACTCGTGAATCAGCAAGGCTTGATGTAGCAAAAGAAAGTCGTGAAGGGACATTTGCCTTGATCAAACCTGTGACGATATCGACGCTGGGGCGTTGGGTTGCAATGACCAGATGAATTCCTGCCGCTCTAGCAAGCTGAGTTATACGAACAATGGAGTCTTCGACTTCCTTAGCCGCAACCATCATCAAATCCGCTAACTCGTCCACAATAACGAGTAGATAGGGATATGGTTCAAGTGGGCGTTCTGCATTAGCTGGCGCAGTCAACTTCCCGGATCTAACAGCCTTGTTGAAATCATCAATGTGACGGAATCCGTAGTTGGAGAGATCGTCGTAGCGAATATCCATCTCCCGTACTACCCATGCGAGTGAATCGGCAGCTTTCTTTGGGTGAGTGATGATGGGCGTAATCAAATGTGGGATACCTTCATAGGCATTGAGTTCTACCCGCTTGGGATCGATCAGAATCATTCGCACATCATTAGGCGTCGCTCGCATGAGAATTGAGGTGACGAGAGAATTGATCATCGAAGATTTACCTGCGCCCGTCGCTCCCGCAACCAAAAGATGAGGCATCTTCGCGAGGTTGGCGCAGATGAAGGTTCCTTCCACATCTTTTCCGAGAGCTACCAACATCGGGTGGTGATCGTTTCCTGCTACCGAAGATCGAAGCACATCCCCCAGCGCAACTATCTCTCGATCTGTGTTTGGTATTTCGATTCCGACTGCCGATTTACCTGGGATTGGCGAAAGGATTCGGACATCAGGACTTGCAACGACATAGGCGATGTTCTTCGCTAAGGCAGTTATCGCTTCGACTTTGACGCCGTCGCCGAGTTCGACTTCATACCGCGTGACAGTGGGTCCGCGCATGAAGCCTGTGACTTCACAGTCGATATCGAATTGGTGGAAGACATCTCTAAGGGCTGCAACCACATCCTCATTCGCTTTGCTCTTGCCTTTACTCGGCGGTCCCTGCCTCAGGAGATCCATGCTTGGTAGTTGATAATCATCCTCCGGGGATAGCAGAAGCTGTACTGGCCTCAAAGGCTTCTTTGTTTCGGACTCCGGTGTGAACTCACGAGGAAGTTCGACTTCTTGCGAGAACTCTTCATCGAAGCCTTCTTCGTCAATCTCTGAATTCTCGAAATCTTCCACCTCTTCAATTTGCTTGACTAGAGGAGTCTCGAAAGGCGGTGTATCGGCAACCTCGATCTCCTCCCGTGCATCACGTCTTTCTTGAACCTTTTCCTTTGCACCAGAGACGAAGTTCGCAATCCATCGCCAAATGGCAGAGACCGGGGTCCCTGTGACAATCAATAGTCCAAAGAGGAAAAGCAAGATGAAAATTGGATAGGCCAGTCGAATCGTGACAAGTGCGACAAGCGGAGTCGAAATAGCGAAACCAAGCCAACCGCCTCCTGCCTGAAGGGACTGCGCGTCTGTGCCAATCGAGCCATTAATGATGTGAATCAAACCCGTTGATGAGAGAAGTAATACGAACGAACCAAAGATCAATCGTGGCGGGAATCGCTCTCCAGCAGCAGTCTTAAAGAGCCGAAATGATAGGTAGGCAAAGACAAGTGGTGTGAGCACAGCGACTCTACCGAATATGCCGAAGAAGAGGTCATGCAGTAACTGCCCAAATAAATTATCAAGGCTCCACCAAGTTGTAGCAACAGCAAGAAGCATGATGACCAGAAGGAGAAGTGCGATTCCATCTCGTCGATGTTCGACGTCCATATCCTTTGCCGAACGAGAGATGACTCTTACCGCACCTCCAACAGTCTTAGCTACACCACGCCAAATAGCCCCCATAGCGCCTGCCAGCACCGGGAGGAATCCAGTCTTTTTCTTCTTGGCCATGACTGCTAAACCTTAAGACAAGGTAAGCGCGGTCTGGAAAAGGCGCGCCGTCACACTTCGATGACGACTGGGACAATCATCGGACGACGACGATGTTCTTCACCAACCCAACTACCCACAGTTTTTCTGACGATCTGAGAAAGTTGATGCGTTCCGTTGATTCCTTCACTCACTGCTTTTCCTAGTGCAGATTCAATTCGCCCGGTGACTTCATCGAAGAGTTTCTGGTTCTCCGTAAAGCCCCTTGCATGAATATCCGGACCGGCAACTATTCGACCGCTCTGGGAATCAATGACGACAATCACCGAAATGAAGCCTTCTTCACCAAGAACTCGACGATCCTTGAGAGATGCTTCTGTGATCTCACCAATTGTCTGACCATCAACGTAGACGTAGCCACACGGAACAGCTCCAACGACTCTCGCGCTCCCCGCTTCAAGGTCAATCGCCACTCCATTCTCAATCACCATTGCATTCTTCGATGGAACTCCACATTTGATTGCAAGATCGGCGTTAGCACGCATATGTCGCCACTCTCCGTGAACTGGGACCACATTCTTCGGTCTCACTAAGTTGTAGCAATACATCAATTCACCTGCGGCCGAATGACCGGAGACATGAACGAGAGCATTCCCCTTGTGCACGACTCGGGCGCCAAATCTCGTCAATTCATTTATGACCCGGTAGACCGAATTCTCATTTCCAGGAATGAGCGACGATGCAAAAATTACTGTATCGCCTTCGCCGACCCGAATCTGGTGATCGCCATTTGCCATCCGTGAGAGTGCAGCAAGGGGCTCGCCTTGCGACCCGGTGCAAATCAGAACGACATTGTCACCATGCTTCTCCAAATCCTTCTCATCGATCATCACATGCGGTGGGATATGAAGAAACCCAAGTTCATCTGCAATTCCCATGTTCTTGACCATGGAACGGCCGATGAAGACGACCTTCCGTTGATGTTCTGCTGCGATATCGATCACCTGTTGGATGCGATGCACATGAGATGCGAATGATGCGACGATGACTCGCTTCTTAGTGCTTGTCACGACGCGATCGAGTACCGGCATGATCTCTCGCTCGGAGATGGTGAATCCGGGAATATCTGCATTCGTTGAGTCGACGAAAAAGAGATCCACACCTTCTTTCCCAAGCCGAGCAAAGGCTTCAAGATCGGTGACTCGACCATCAAGCGGCAGCTGATCCATTTTGAAATCTCCAGTATGAAGAAAAGTCCCAGCATCCGTTCTGACTGCAACAGCCAATGCATCTGGAATCGAATGATTGACTGCGATGTATTCGAGATCGAAACCGCCAACTCTCTCTCGCATTCCCTCTTTAACAATCCGAAGCTCTGCCTTGATTCTTCGCTCCTTTAGTTTCGTCGCGAGAAATGCAATGGTCAGCTGTGAACCTATTATCGGGATATCCGATCTCTCCTTGAGAAGATACGGAACGGCACCGATATGGTCTTCATGTCCGTGGGTCAAGAAGATTGCCACAATGTCATTCATCCGGTGACGTAGCGAAGACCAGTCAGGAAGAATCAGATCGATTCCGGGTTGATTCTCCTCGGGGAAGAGCACGCCACAATCGATAATCAATATCTTTCCGCGATATTCCACCGCTGCCATATTGCGACCAACTTCACCGAGGCCGCCCAACGGAATGAATCGAAGCGCGCCATCCTTAAGTCGAGGTGGGGCACCAAGGTTTGGATGTGGATGGTTCATCTGATCCGATTTAGTGGTGAAATTTTCTTTGGCATCTAGATCTTGATTGAGCCCGCACGAAGATCCTCACGAAGTTGTGAGATCTGCTCGGGTGTCGCGTCAACCAGTGGCAATCGAACTTTGCCTCCAGGAAGTCCCATGAGATTGAGCGCGGCCTTGGTCAAGATTGCACCTTGAGTGCGAAATGTTCCGGTGAATACTGGAAGCAATTCGTGATGGATTGACTGAGCAGTTGCGATATCACCTTTAAACCAAGAGTCGAGCATGGCGCGGAGGCGAGCGCCCACGGTATGTCCACAGACGGAGACAAACCCGACACCTCCGATTGCAAGGAAAGTCAGGTTGAGAATGTCATCCCCAGAGTAGACCGGAATACCGGATCGCTTTATCACCCACGATGTAGAGGCTAAATCTCCCTTGGCATCTTTGAGCGCGACGATCTTGGGATTCTCTGCGAGGCGAACGATGGTCTCACTTTCTATTGCTACGCCGGTTCGTCCTGGGATGTCGTAGAGCATCACTGGCAATTCAGTAGCTGAGGCCATAGCAGAAAAATGCGCGAAGATTCCAGCTTGTGGTGGCTTGTTGTAATAAGGAGTCACAACGAGGAGTCCATCGGCTCCCGCGCTCGCAGCCATCCGCGCCTGTTCGATGGAGTGTGAAGTCTCGTTATTCCCAGCGCCCGCAACGATCTTAAGACGTCCACCTGTTGCTCTCTTGACGACCTTGATTATCTCGATCTTCTCTTCATCACTTGTCGTCGGCGCTTCTCCAGTCGTGCCGTTGACAACGATGCCATCATGACCAGTTGACTCAAGATGCGCAGCAAGTTTCTCAACGCCTTGCCAGTCGATACTCAGGTCATCGTTAAACGGAGTGACCATCGCGGTGAGAAGACGACCAAATGGTGGTCGAATCTCAAAGGGCGATTTCATGAGCCGAAGGTTACTAGGTGTTCACAGTCCAAACCCAGGCTGACCATCACACGGAGTGGATTTAAGGGGCTACCCGTCCCGATTTCTGAAACGCCGAATAGGTCAGGGGCATCAAAGAAGCGAAATGCGACTCCATCTTCTCAGCAACCATCTCGATTTCACGTTGCGGGTAACTCGGGAAATGCGAGCCCTCGCGTGATGTACGGAGTGAGAGAAAATTCATCAAGGCTCTCGCATTCATCGTTACATACATGGATGAGTAGAGCGCTACAGGCAAGACTGCACGAGCTACCTCTCGGGCAATTCCAGCATCAAGCATCTTCTTATAACTTTCGTAGGACTTGATGTAACTCTCTTTCATCGCCGCAACCATCAGATCAAATTGTTCGCTCGTTCCATCGATGAACTCATATGCACCGGTCTTCCCGATTTGCACAAGTTTGCGATCCTTATTCGGCACATAGAAGACAGGGCGAAGTTCGCGGTAGCGACCACTCTCTTCGTTATATGAAGCGATTCGATGGCGCATGAATTCACGGAAGACCAAGATGGGGGCAGAGATAAAAAAAGTCATCGAAGTATGTTCGAAAGGCGATCCATGACGCTCGCGCGCCAAGTAATTGATCAAGCCTGCAGAGCGTGAAGGGTCAGAATCAATTTCAGCTAGTGACTGTTCTCCAGCTGTGGAGACTCGAGCCGCCCAGATGACATCAGCGTCATTCGCACTCGCCTTAACCAATTCGACCGTTACATCGTCGCGAAAGATGATTTCCATGGCTTCGCTCACGCGCCAGACCTTATCTAAAGTACCGAAGCGTCTTTGCCATAGGGCAGAATCTCCGCGTGTCATCTCCCATCTTTCGCCAGTCCATGGGAGTTGCGATTCCGGTAGGCATGTACGGCGCAGCCTTCGGTGCTGCAGGAGTTGCGGCGGGCCTAACTATCTGGCAAACCAGCGCACTCTCACTCCTTCTCTTCTCCGGTGCATCACAATTTGCAATCGTTGGTGTCATCGGTGCCGGCGGAACAGTCTTAGCAGCGATTCTTGCGGGAGTCCTCTTGGGGCTTCGCAATGGCTTCTACGCGCTTCGAATGGCTCCTCTGCTTCAAACCTCAGGCGTGAAAAGAATCGTTGCAGCGCACATAACGATTGATGAATCGACTTTAGTCGCACTTGCGGGTGGTCAAAATGATTTAGAACGTGTTCGAAAAGGATTTTGGTTCACCGGCCTTGGCGTCTTCTTCTTCTGGAATCTCTTCACGCTGATTGGCGCACTTGGTGCATCGCTCTTGGATGACCCATCAAAGTGGGGACTCGATAGCGCCGTTCCTGCCGCATTTCTTGCATTGCTCTGGCCCCAACTCACTACAGCCCGACTTCGAGTTATCGCGATAATCGCCATGGTGTTAGCGCTAGCTCTTTCACCCTTTCTCTCCCCCGGTCTTCCGATTATCTCCGTGGTGATCATCGCTTTCATCGCTGGGTGGCGCTCAAAATGACTAACAGCGGTATCTGGCTTGCAATACTAATTTCTAGTGCGCTTATCTTCATTGCAAGAATTATCGGTTACAGCCTTCCAAATTCAATCCTTGCAAAAGATCGACTCCAACGAATCACAACTCTGATTCCCATAGTTTTACTGGCGGCACTCGTCGGCGCACAGTCGATGGTTAAAGACGGTGAAGTCGTGATTGATCACCGCCTTGCAGGTCTAGTTGCGGGTGCTATTGCCCTACGCCTACGAGGGAGCTTTCTCGTCGTCCTAGTTGTAGCTGGACTTACCGGAGCGCTGGTTTACAACCTCATCTAATTGGTCTATTCGACTGAAAGAAAGAAATTTAGAAAAGGTAGGAATCCAAACCGATCGTGACTCCCGGATGTGATTTTGCCTTTCGGATTGCGAGCAAGACTCCGGGCATGAAGCTTGATCGATCAAGTGAATCGTGTCGGATTGTCAGCGTCTCTCCCTTTGCACCAAAGATTACTTCCTGATGAGCAACTGCACCTTCTGCCCGTATCGAGTGGATCGGAATTCCATCAACGTGAGCGCCGCGCGCACCTACTAGAGCGCTCTTCGTTGCATCAGGCATCTGGCCCAAACCAGAGTTTTTTCTAGAAGTTGAAATCAGTTCGGCAGTTTTCTTCGCTGTTCCACTGGGAGCATCCACTTTTCCTGGATGATGGATCTCCACGATTTCTACACTAGGAAAGTGTGCCGCCGCCTCACTAGCAAAACGCATCATTAACACTGCGCCTAAACCAAAGTTAGGTGCAATTAAAACTCCACTCTTTGGTTTTGCACCGAGCCACTTTCGGATCTCATCAATCCGTTCTTCATTGAAGCCTGTCGTTCCAACCACTGCATCAATCCCATTATCGACAAGGAATTTGATGTTATGCATCACTGAGTCAGGAACGGTGAAGTCAACGACCACATCCACTTTTGCTTCGACTAACCTGCTCAAATCATCACCGAGGTCGAGAGCGGCGATGACTTCCATATCCGTCGCTTCAGAAACGGCACGCACGACTTCACTTCCCATGCGACCCTTAGCGCCAAGTACTCCGACTCGAATCATCTGACCTTTAACTCCTACTACTTGATAGCTAGATCAAGTTCTCAAAGACTGTTGCAGAGCGGAATGGCCCCACGACGGCAAGGGTAGGGCTTTTACTCAGCAACTCGCCAGCAATAGCTGTGATGGCGGCTGAATCGACTGAATTGATTCGAGCGAGGATCTCATCAAAGCTCGCAACATGACCATAGACCAACTCACTCTTTCCAATCCTGCTCATTCGTGAGCCGCTATCTTCTTGGGAGAGAACCAGTGATCCGCGGACCGCACCCTTCGCTCTCAATAATTCTTCACTACTCAGTCCATTACTGGCGACTTCCTCAAGCACGCCACGAAAGACTCGCACAACTTCCTTTGCATTCTTCGGCGCGGTCCCAGCATAGAAACCTAGATGTCCCGTCCCCGAGAATTGTTGTGCATAGGCGTAAACAGAATAAGCAAGACCGCGTTTCTCACGAACTTCCTGGAAGAGTCTCGAAGACATCCCGCCGCCGAGAGCCGCTGAGAGCACGCCAACTGCAAATCTTCGCGGATCATCTCGATCCACTGAAGGAAGACCGAAGAATAGGTGAGCCTGTTCACTCTTTTTTGGGAGAAGTCCAACACTTCCCTTACCACGATGGAATGGCTCACTCTTTCGAATCTCCGGAGCGCTTGCACGATCAAGGAATCCATCACGCGAAAGCGCCGACTCAATTGCTGCAATGACTTTGCGATGTTTGATATTGCCCGAGACTGAGACCACTATCTGGTCTGGTCGATATCGCTTTTGGTAGTAGTCAAAGATCGCATCACGCTTGATCTTCTTAATCGTCTCGACGCTACCTAGTATTGAGCGGGCAAGGGCATTCTTTCCATAGAAACTCTCTGCGAATACTTCATGGACTAAATCACTGGGATCGTCATCACGCATCGCAATTTCTTCCAATACGACATTGCGTTCGGCATCAACATCCTCTGGCCTGCATAGTGATGCTGTGATCAAATCAGAGATGACATCAATCGCCATCGGAAGATCAGTATCAATTACCCGAGCATAGAAACAGGTGTATTCCTTCGTGGTGAATGCATTCATTTCGCCACCGACTGACTCGATGGCAGATGAGATTTCTAGGCTGGATCTACGTTTTGTTCCCTTGAAGAGGAGGTGCTCTAGAAAATGTGAAGCACCAGCACTTCGAGCATCTTCATCGCGCGATCCAACATTTACCCAGATACCAAAGGCTGCACTTCTCACCTCAGGTACAGCCTCTGTGACGATGCGGAGCCCACTCGGGAGAACCGTTCGTCGCAGAGACATATCAGTACCTTACGTTTCGAAGTTCGTCTTGAGCCGTTGCCTCAGTCTTACTCCTGCGCCTCGGCCTTAGCATTATCGGATCGACCAGTGTTGCCTTCGGCAGAGTCTTCCAAGACTGGGATAAGTGAGAGTTTGCCCTTTGGGTCAATCTCACCAATCTCGACATGGACCTTGTCTCCGACCTTCATCACATCTTCAAGATTGTCGATGCGCTTTCCACCATGCATCTTTCTAATCTGTGAGACATGAAGGAGTCCATCTTTTCCAGGAACCAAGTTGATGAATGCACCGAAAGCGGCCAACTTAACGACGCTTCCGTTGTATCGCTCCCCAACCTGCGGGACCTTTGGATTGACGATGTCATTGATCATCTTCTTTGCTGCATCAGCAGCCGTTCCATTGGTTGCACCGATGTAGACGGTTCCGTCATCTTCGATGGTGATCTCTGCCCCAGTCTCATCTTGGATTTGGTTGATCATCTTGCCCTTAGGACCGATGATTGCTCCGATCATGTCCTCAGGTACCTTTACCGAGATGATTCGTGGCGCAAGTGGATTCATCTCATCTGGACGATCAATCGCTTCAGCCATAACATCGAGGATTCGAAGTCTCGCTTCACGCGCTTGATGCAACGCGCCACCGAGAACACTTGCTGGAATTCCATCAAGCTTGGTGTCGAGTTGCAGAGCGGTAACGAACTCATGTGTACCGGCGACCTTGAAATCCATATCTCCGAATGCATCTTCAGCACCAAGGATGTCGGTGAGCGCGACATACTCAGTCTTGCCATCAACTTCATCTGAGATTAATCCCATAGCGATACCCGCAACAGGGGCCTTGAGCGGTACGCCCGCATTGAGAAGTGAGAGAGTCGAGGCACAGACAGATCCCATTGATGTTGATCCGTTTGAACCAAGCGCCTCCGAAACCTGACGAATGGCATAAGGGAACTCTTCACGCTTTGGCAACACTGGAACTAGAGCGCGCTCAGCGAGTGCGCCATGTCCAATCTCTCGTCGCTTCGGTGAACCAACACGACCTGTCTCACCAGTCGAATACGGCGGGAAGTTGTAGTTATGCATATAACGCTTCGTTGTCTCAGGGCTCAATGTGTCGAGCTGTTGCTCCATCTTGAGCATATTGAGAGTGGTGATTCCAAGAATTTGAGTCTCACCGCGTTCAAAGAGTGCAGAACCATGAACCCGAGGTACTACCTCAACCTCAGCAGAGAGTGGTCGGATGTCCTTGAGGCCACGTCCATCGATTCGAACCTTGTCCCGAAGTACGCGCTGACGAACCGACTTCTTTGTGACGGAGCGAATCGCTGCGGAGATTTCCTTCTCGCGTCCTTCGAAAGAAGGTGCAAGTTCTGCCGTGACACTCTCAGAGATTGCGGCAAGTTGCTCTTCTCGCTCTTGCTTTCCAGCGATTGTCAGGGCCTTTGCGATGCTCTCTTTCGTCGACTTCTCGACAGCAGAGTAAACATCATCTTGGTAATCAAGGAATACTGGGAATTCTGCAGTCGGCTTGGCTGCGATCTTTGCGAGTTCGATCTGCGCTTCGCACATGATGCGAATGAACTTCTTCGCTTCCTCAAGACCGGAGGCAACTACTTCTTCAGTTGGAGCAGTTTGGCCACCTTTGATCAATTCGATTGTGTTATCGGTCGCCTCTGCCTCAACCATCATGATTGCGACGTCATCTTTTGCGATCCGTCCGGCAACGACCATATCGAAGACGGCGCCCGCTACCTGTGAGTGGTCAGGGAATGCGACCCATTGTCCTTCAATCAGCGCAACACGAACTGCTCCGACAGGGCCCGCATAGGGTAAACCTGCAAGTTGGGTCGACATTGAAGCGGCATTGATCGCTACAACGTCGTACATGTGATCGGGATGAAGTGCCATCACTGTAACGACTACCTGGACTTCATTCCGAAGTCCTTTGACGAAAGATGGGCGAAGTGGCCTATCAATCAGTCGGCAGGTGAGAATCGCCTCTTCACTTGGGCGACCTTCACGTCGAAAGAATGATCCAGGGATGCGACCTGCGGCATACATTCGTTCTTCGACATCCACTGTGAGTGGAAAGAAGTCGAATGACTCGCGAGGCGACTTAGATGCCGTTGTGGCGGAAAGCAACATCGTCTCTTCATCGAGATAAACGACTGTGCTTCCTGATGCTTGTTGTGCTAGACGTCCGGTCTCGAAGCGAATCTCGCGCTTACCGAACTTTCCATTATCGATGGTTGCTACTGATGTATGTAATTGATTACCCACGAATTGGGTCTCCTTCTCGTCTTTTTCTTCTCTTGTACTCCTGCAACTGAGCACCATGCTCGATGCAGGCGAGGTAGACGACGAGGAAAGGGAATTGAGGCGAAAGAATTTTCACTGAGATAACGATCTTCGATCGAAGCACACAGAGAACCCTCTGTGAACCACTACCGAGGACCAGTCATCCAAAGGTGAAGGACCCTTACATCAATCCCTTGCGATCGAAGCCGACCTCAATGGTTTGAATGGTGTTCCTGGTTGAGAATTTCAAACAGGAGCTATGAAGTTTTTTGGTGCCGAATGAAGCGTTAGTCGCTTAGCGGCGGATTCCAAGTTTCTCGATGATCGCGCGGTATCGCTCGATATCGACCTTGGCGAGATACTGCAAGATACGTCGACGCTTGCCGACCAAAAGCAGAAGACCACGTCTGTTGTGGTGATCATTCTTGTTGGTCTGTAAGTGCTCGGTGATCTGATCTATTCGCTTCGAGAGGATCGCAATCTGCGCCTCTGGGCTTCCGGTATCCGATGCAGAGGCACCGTAGGCGGAAACAAGTTCTTTCTTCTCAGCAGGCGATAGTGCCATTGCTGACTCCTTTGCATCGTTGGCGAGGGACTTCGGTATCTCTCACAAAGTCACCAGTTATCTCGCGTGACTCACATAGTTTTCTCTAACTGAGTCGCCGAAGGTTACCAGCGCCCCATTGATCGGGGGAAATCGAGCCGCATTACCGCTCAAACTGGGTCAATTTACGTGCTCGATTCACATCATCTCTCATCTGTGCCAGGAGCCCATCAAGTGAATCAAACTTCAACGTTTCTCTGAGGAAATAACCAAACTCGATCCGGGCATACTTGCCATAAAGATCGAGCCCTTCTTCATCGAGGGCATAAGCCTCCACTTGAATGGGACGTTCGCCGGTAGCAGCTGGAAAAGTTGGGTTGCGACCGATGGAAATCGCTGCTTGCCATCTAGATGTCTCCACCGTGAGCCAACCTGCATAAACGCCTTCTCTTGGAATCGTTGCTTTGGGATCAACTGCGAGATTGGCAGTCGGATAACCAATCTCACGTCCACGCTTCTCGCCATGAACTACTTCACCAGTGAGTTGATGAAATCGGGTGAGACGTTCACTTGCAGACTCGACTTCGCCATCTCTGATCAATTTTCTTATCCGCGTCGAAGAGACAGGATCTCCTGAATTCTTGGCAAGTGAAACCACATCGAGTGAGAACTCCACGCGCTCAGATAAAGTCTTGACATCTCCGGCTGCCTTTGATCCGAATGTGAAATTCGAGCCAACAACAACATGCTTTGCATCTAACGCACCAATCAAAACCTCGTCAATGAACTGCTTGGGCGTCAATGCAGCGAATTCCTGTGTGAATGGGTGCACTGCCACTGCATCCGCACCTGAGAGACGAAGCTGAGTTATTCGATCCTCAAGCGATAGCAAGAATGTGGGTTCCTTCGCTGGAGCAAGCACGGCCGTCGGATGAGGGAAGAAGGTAAGTGCTATGACTCGCTCACTCTGCGAGCGAGCGCGCTCGAGAAGGAGTTGATGTCCTTGATGTACGCCATCGAAGATTCCAATTGCAACAGCGCCACCACGCATCTCACTCTCATGCCAGCTCAACTGATTGTTAGAACTCATCAGATTGCACCGATTCGCGTCGCAAAGACTGCCTTTGGTCTTGCTGAGGATCCGTCATCCTTGATTACCGCTACAAGTTCGCCGCTTGGTGATATTGCGGCGACGGAAGCTTCTACCTTTCCGGATGAGGGAATTGTTTTACCGAAGGAGAGCGCATTCGCTTCTTCAACGCTGAGATTCCGTAACGGCAATACCTTGGAAATTGCACTCGCTGAAGAGATGATGGATTCTACGGAGATCTCACAAGCGTCAGCGAGAGTGAAGGGAGATGCTTCGATTCTTCGCAATGAGATGAGATGCCCGCCGACATCTCGAGCAATCGAACGGATATAAGTCCCAGCAGAGCAGGTGATATCGAGATCAATCTCGTCACTTCGCATTTGCAAGATCTCCATCCTGAATATCTCTACTTTCCGCGCCTTCAATTCGACCTTCTCGCCATCTCGGACCCTTTGATAAGCGCGTTTTCCATCGACCTTTATCGCCGAAACTGAACTTGGTACTTGCTCGATAACCCCATTCATCGAATTAAGGTGAAGAAGCGCTCTCTCCATGGAAGCAGCGCTGACTTCATCAGTTGCGATTACTTCTCCTTGGCGGTCATCGGTTGAGGTGAGGACGCCAACTTTGACTGTTGCCAAGTAACGTTTCTTTCCCTGCATGATGTAATCAAGAAGTCGCGTCGCTGATTCGATTCCAAGCACCATCAATCCTGATGCCATCGGATCCAAGGTTCCGGCATGACCTATCTTTCGCGTGCCGAGCACTCGCCGTGCACGCGCCACGAGGTCATGGCTTGTGATTCCCTCTGGCTTATCGAGGACGAGAAAGCCGGCGTTCAATTCTTCTCTTTCTTACTAACTCTGGCTCTTCGGTGAATGCCGATATGGATCGGCATCGCCAACCGGTTTTGCCTTCTCCCTGATCGCAGCAACTTCCGCATCGTGTTTCTTCACCTCAGCAAGGAGTGAGTCGAAACTTGTCACGCTCTCACTAATGGCATCTTCAAAGAATGTGATTGTCGGAGTCAGGCGCGTCCCAAGTGCTTGCCCCACCTCAGATCGAAGCAGTCCTGTCGCACTTTTTAACGCTGCTGAAGTTGCTTTGCGTTCCTCATCGCTTCCAAAGACGGTGTAGAAAATCGAAGCGCTCTGAAGATCACCGGTGACCCGCACATCGGTGATTGTTACGAAACCGAGCCTCGGGTCCTTTACTTTGCTCTCGAGAGCAGAGGCAACGACTTCTTTAATCCGGTCAGCAACTCGTCCAGTTCGATGGGAGGGGTTTGAATGGTGGCGCATCGCTATACCCGCTTCTTCTCGCGCATCTCGAATACCTGTATCTGGTCACCCACCTGGATGTCCTTGAAGGATCCGACGCCAATACCGCACTCGTAGCCCTCTTTGACTTCAGTGGCATCATCTTTGAATCGCTTGAGAGACTCGATAGTCAGGTTGTCCCCGACAACTACTCCGCCACGAATCACGCGAGCTTTAGCATTTCGCCGGATGAGTCCATCTTGAACCATGGAACCTGCGATATTGCCGAACTTGGATGACCTGAAGATTTCGCGAATCTCTGCGTTTCCAAGTACTGCCTCTTCGAACTCAGGCTTGAGAAGTCCCTTGAGCGCTGCTTCGATCTCTTCAATCGCCTTGTAGATGACGGAGTAGAACCGAATCTCAACGCCCTCTTGCTCGGCGAAGATCGCAGTATGCGTCTCGGGTTTGACGTTGAAGCCAATGACAACCGCCTGTGATGCTGAAGCGAGAGTGACATCGCTCTTGGTGATTGCACCAACTCCGCGGTGAATCACGCGAAGTTCGACTTCACTGCCGACATCCAGTTGAAGTAGCGCATCTTCCAACGCTTCGACTGAACCTGATACGTCGCCCTTGAGGATGAGATTGAGTGTCTCGACCTTTGATTGCTCCATGAAATCTTCTAGCGAAACCTTCTTACGAGCCTTCATCAAAGCAGCATTGCGCTCGGCTGCTTGGCGTTTCTCCGCAATCTGACGTGCGGTGCGGTCCTCAGGTGCGACGATGAAACCATCACCAGCACTTGGCACTGATGTGAAACCAAGTACCTGAACTGGACGTGAAGGTCCTGCGACCTCTACCGGCGAACCAAATTCATCCAGCATCGCTCGGACGCGACCAAAAGCGCCACCAGCAACGACAGCATCTCCAACATGAAGTTGTCCACGTTGAACAAGGACCGTGGCAACTGGGCCACGCCCTTTGTCGAGGTGAGCTTCAATCGCAACGCCACGGGCATCGCCATCCTGGATTGCACGAAGGTCAATCGCGGCATCTGCCGTAAGGAGAATCGCGTCGATCAAATTATCGATTCCTTTGCCCTTAAGCGCAGAAACATCGACAAATATTGTCTCGCCGCCGTATTCCTCAGCAACCAAGTTGTATTCAGTCAATTGTTGTCTGATCTTTCCTGGATTTGCACCCTCTTTATCGACCTTGTTTACTGCTACAACAATTGGAACGTTGGCAGCCTGTGCGTGGTTAAGTGCTTCGATTGTTTGAGGCATCACACCGTCATCTGCAGCAACGACGAGAACAGCGATATCCGTGACTTTTGCGCCACGAGCGCGCATTGCGGTAAATGCTTCGTGACCTGGTGTATCGATGAAGGTGATCGCTCGTTCTGTGCCGTCATGATCATGGTGAATCTGGTAAGCACCGATGTGCTGAGTAATTCCACCAGCCTCTCCCTTGACGACTTCAGTCTGCCTGATCGCATCAAGGAGGCGAGTCTTACCGTGATCGACGTGACCCATAACTGTGACAATCGGAGGACGAGCGATTAGCAGGTCTTGTTCGTAAGTATTGAGCTCATCTTCAAGGTTGATATCAAAGCCCTGCAAGATCTCTCGATCCTCATCTTCAGGACTGACAATCTCAATCTCATAGCCAATTTCGGTACCAAGGATCTTGAACGTGTCTTCATCGACTGATTGAGTCGCGGTCACCATCTCACCGAGTTGAAATAACGCGGCGACCAATTGACTTGGCTCTGCATTTATCTTCTCGCCAAGGTCCGCTAGCGTTGCACCGCGCCTTAGTCGAATCGTTGCGCCATTTCCACGCTGAACTTTTACACCACCGAGTACTGGCGCCTCCATATTGTCGATCTCTTCACGTCGCGCTTTCTTTGACTTGGAGATCTTGGATTTCTTCTTACCTTTACCGAATGCGCCAGCAGTAGAACCACGACCACCGGGTGCGCCACCTGGTCGACCACTCGGCCCACCACTTCCACTTCGTCCAGCAAAACCGCCACCACCAGGACCGCCCGAACCACCAGGACCGCCCGAACCACCAGGGCGCGAAGAACGATAAGGAGAGCCAGCTCCGCCACCGCGCGAGTCACGACCGCCGGGACCGCCGGGACCGCCAGCTCCGCCGGGACGCGTCGGTTGTCCAGGTCTTCCACCTTGTTGTGGTCGCGCCGCAAATCCTGGTCGAACTGATCCAGGTCGCGGTCCTGCCATTGGTGGACGTTGCCCCGGACGAACTGTTTGACCGTGCTGTGGCCTCGGCGGGCGAGGAATTGCAGATGTACCAAAAGGATTGTTGCCGGTTCGTTGCGGCCGAGGTGGTTGGTTATCTCGTCCTCGTTCACCTTGTGGCCTCGGAGGTTGAGATGAAGGTGTTGGTCGCGGTGCTTGTGGTGGTGCGGTAAATGTTGGTCTCTGATCGGTGATTTCGCGCTCTGCTTGTCGTGCGGCTTGCGCTTCTTTTATTGCTGCTTCTAACTCGGCGGGAATTTCAGGAGCGACATCGGCTTGCTTCTTCGCTGCGCTCTTCTTTGGCGCGGCTTTCTTCGCCTTTGGTTTCTCCTCCGTCTTCGATGCAGCAACGGCGGGATAGAGATCGCGCATCTTACGAACAACGGGTGGCTCTACTGTGGAGGATGCAGAACGAACGAACTCACCTAGCTCTTGGAGTTTGGCAAGGACATCCTTGCTCTCCATACCGAGTTCTTTTGCTAATTCATATACGCGGACTTTCGCCACTGTTCTCCTCTAATCTCCTCCGACTCCGCGCATCTCGGGAGGAGACGAACGCAGCCTAGATCCGGGCGGACCTCATGATCGTGTGGTGCTCATTTGAGTGCCATGACCGTTCATCACTCCATTATCTATCTGCCGCATTTCGACAGATGCCCGAAATCAGAGCCCTAGCCTACTGGGTCGATTGCTCGCCTTGGTCACTGAACCCCGACTCCGCAGTGGGAAGTTCGCTCGGCTGTGAGATGGCTGCATCAGAGTGGATGTCGATACGCCACCCAGTAAGGCGCGCTGCCAGTCGGGCGTTCTGGCCATCTTTGCCGATAGCAAGGGAGAGCTGGAAGTCTGGCACGGTCACTTTTGCAGACCTCGACTCTGCATCAACGATTTCGACCTTCGCCACCCGCGCCGGAGCGAGGGCGCTTGCAACGTAGAGCGCCGGGTTCTCAGACCAATCAACTATGTCAATTTTTTCGCCATGAAGTTCGTTCATCACATTTCGGGCACGAGAGCCAACTGGACCAATTAATGAACCTTTCGCGCTGACACCTGCGCGATGACTTCGTACTGCAATCTTGCTTCGATGACCCGCCTCTCTTGAAATACCCATGATCTCCACTATTCGATCTCTGATCTCCGGTACCTCAAGTGCGAAGAGTTGTTTCACAAGTGCTGGATGAGTTCGAGAGAGAAGAACTTCTGGCCCCTTCGCTCCCTGCTTAACTTCAACGACGAATGCCTTGATTCTTTCGCCGTGTTTGTATGACTCACCAGGAACTTGTTCATGAGGTGGAATACGACCTTCGACTTTGCCGAGATCGACATAAACCATCTTTGAATCTCTTCCTTGTTGGATGACTCCAGAGACAATATCGCCGACGGTGCCAGTGAACTCCCCAACTACCGCTTCATCATTCTTCTCACGAAGCTTTTGTTTTATCACCTGTCTTGCTGTTGCTGTGGCAATACGTGAGAACCCTTCGCGAGATTCAATTTCATCTCCCACATGCTCACCGTCTGGTCCATAGGTAGGAATGACTATCGTGATCTCACCACTCTCGCGATCAAGCCGGGCAATCGCATTTGCTTTTGCATCAGGAAGATTCTGGTAAGCGGTCTTTACCCCAATCTCAATCGCAATGATCAACTTCTCTAGTGGGATATCTCGCTCAGCTGTGAGCGCAGCCAGGAGCTTCATATCTACATGCATGTTCTAGCCCTTTCGCTTCGCTGAATGTTTCGAATCATCCTGTCGACGAAACTCGATTTCAATCATCGCTCGCTTTATCTCATCGAGCGGAAAAGAGCGACCACTGATCGTTGGAAGCGGATCTGCCGATTCGATCCTTCCTTGAAACTTCTCACCCGCAGTTGTCGTGATGGTCGCTAGTCGGCCGATGTTCTTTCGAAAGTGCCTTAATTTGGTCAACGGACGATCAATCCCGGGTGACGAGACTTCAAGAGTGAAGGCGGAGTCACCGAACTCAGAGCTTTCATCAATCGCCTGAGAGATTGCCTTTGAAACTTCAGTTACCTCATCGAGGGTTAGATGACGCTCTTCATGGTCGATGAGAACGGTCAGTAAACGATGTTTACCCTGAGGAGAGGCTTTGATTTCTTCGAGACAAGCACCAGAACGCTCAACAACCGGCGTTAAAAATTCTTCAAGGTTCGTGCTTTGTTTCATGGTGCTCCGTGTGTAGTTGTCTATGAAGTTGTCGTTGTGAACGCGAAGTCTAGCTCTTTACGATGTCATAGCCAAGACGCAGAATCAAGAGGAATACGACTGCTATAAAGGCTTTACGTATCAGCGCTGAACCTCCCTTGACTGCGACGCGCACACCTAAGAGCGCTCCAGTCAAATTTGCAGCCCCCAAAGCCAATCCAATCGCCCAGATGATGTGGCCGGTCAACTGGAAGGTGATGATTGCAGCGAGGTTGGTTCCCCAGTTCACGATCTTGGTCATCGCAGTTGCTTCAAGAAAAGCGAAACCGATTACTGCCACAAGAATCAGCGCGATGAAAGATCCTGTTCCGGGGCCGAAGATTCCGTCATAGAAACCGATAGTTGCTCCCGAGAGTACAGCGATGAGATTTCGCCGCTTAACGGTGTGACGATGATTCGTTACCAGACCGAGATCTTTCTTTGTGAATGTGTAGATTGCCACCGCTATCAACATAAAGAGAATGATGGGACGGAATGCATCCTTAGGTATCCGACTGGCAAAGTGCGCTCCGGTCATCGAGCCAATAAATGCCGGTACTGCCATCAAGAGAGTGAATCGAAGGTCGATCTTTATCCGTCGCAAGTAATTGATCATGGCACTTGTGGTCCCAATGAATGAAGGGACTTTATTAGTGCCTAAGACTGTCGCTGGCTCACTCGTTGGCATTCCAAGAAGTAGCGCAGGTAGTTGAATCAGCCCTCCGCCGCCAGAGATAGCATCGACAAAACCTGCGAAGCCAGAAACAAGAAGCAGGAAGGCAAGGACTTCTAGAGAGAGTTCCATCAAATCTGGCTAGACATTGATGAGAGAGCGAACTTCATCAAGGATTTCGGTAAGAGCAACTTCTCGTTTTTCATTTCCCTTGCGGACTCGAAGTTCGACCTTCCCATCGGCCAATGACTTTCCAAAAATCACGATGATGGGATTGCCAATCAACTCTGCATCCTTGAATTTGACGCCCGGCGATGCCTCGCGACGATCATCAAGCATCACCGATATTCCATATGATTCAAGTTCTGAGGCGAATCGCTCAGCGCTATCGAATGGTGCATCATCTTTTCCAGTAGCGACGATATGGACCTTTGCTGGGGCGATTTCCATCGGCCAAACCAGACCTAGTTCATCATGTGACTGCTCAGCCACTGCAGCAACTGCACGTGAGACACCTATTCCGTAAGAGCCCATTGTCACTACTCGCGATTTTCCTTCGCTATCCAGAACTGTCAGATCAAGTGACTCGGCATATTTCCTTCCCAACTGGAATATGTGCCCGATTTCGATCGCCCGATCGATGATCACAGGCTTTGAACACTGCGGACATCCGTCGCCCGCTCTAACTTCAGCAGCTTCCACAAAACCATCTACAGCAAAGTCGCGGCCATGCGTGACAAATCTCGCGTGACGATTGAGTTTGTTTGCACCGGTGATCCAGTGCGAACCGACGACGATACGAGGATCGGCATAGAGTTTCAAACCAAATCGTTTTGCATCCTGTGGTCCGACATATCCCTTTACTAGCTCTTTTCGTTTGGCGAAGTCCGCGTCATCAAAGAGCCGAAGTTCTTTAACACCAGGAAGATTTGCCTCAAGACGTTTGAGATCGACCTCACGATCACCCGGCACCAAGACTGAAATAGGTTCACCATCTGCCATCAATAAGACATTCTTGAGTGTGTCGCTCGCCTTGTATCCGCCGCCAAATTTCTCATTCATCACTGCTACAAGTGAGTCAATAGTTGGCGTATTTGGAGTATCCAGCTCCTCTATTGGTCCAGGAGCATTGCCCTCAAATGGCTCGATATGCGTCTTCATCGCTTCGACATTTGCTGCATAGCCACAAGCGTTGCAGAGAACGTAGGTGTCCTCTCCCGTAGCTGCCGGAGCCAAAAATTCTTCTGACCTCGAACCACCCATCGCCCCCGACATCGCAGAAACGATGTTGAAATTCAATCCAAGTCGTGTGAAAGTTTTGATGTAGGCCTCACGGTGGCGATCGTAAGAACGCGCTAGTCCTTCATCATCAAGATCAAAAGAGTAGGAATCCTTCATGACGAATTCTCGGCCACGGATAATCCCGCTTCTAGGGCGGGGTTCGTCACGGTACTTAGTTTGAATCTGATAAATAATCAGCGGGAGATCTTTGTAGGAGGAGTACTCCCCTTTCACCATAAGTGTGAACATCTCTTCATGGGTAGGACCTAGAAGATACTCACCCTCTTTTCTATCTTTGAGGCGAAACAGATCCTTTCCATATTCTGTCCAGCGGTTTGTGGACTCATAAGGTTCCTTTGGAAGGAGTGCGGGAAAGTGAACCTCTTGAAAGCCTGCCGCATCCATCTCCTCGCGGATGATGCGTTCGATATTTCGATAAGTGATGTAACCAAGTGGCAACCACGAATAAATTCCGGCTGCGATGCGGCGAATATAACCTGCGCGAACTAGAAGTCTATGACTTGCCACCTCTGCATCTGCAGGGTCATCTCTGAGAGTGCGAAGAAAGAGGGTCGACATGCGTAGCATCAAAGGCCCCTTACTTCACCGAAACTGAAGGTTCGCCCGAAGCGACTCCAGCCGCCTCCATTTCATCAGCAAGGCGCATCGCCTCTTCTATCAATGTCTCAACAATCTGGGCTTCAGGAACAGTTTTTATAACTTGGCCCTTTACAAAAATTTGTCCCTTTCCATTACCCGATGCGACGCCAAGATCTGCTTCACGCGCTTCTCCAGGACCATTCACTACACAGCCCATCACAGCAACGCGAAGAGGAACAGTCATTCCTTCAAGGCCCGCCTGAACTTTTTCGGCCAGGGTATAGACATCCACTTGGGCGCGGCCACAGGATGGACAGGAGACAATTTCTAATTTTCGCTGGCGCAGATTAAGTGATTCTAAGATCGCGATTCCAACTTTCACCTCTTCAACCGGAGGAGCAGAGAGCGAGACGCGAATCGTGTCCCCAATTCCCTCAGATAAGAGAATTCCAAATGCTGTTGCTGACTTGATCGTGCCCTGGAAAAGCGGTCCCGCTTCAGTCACACCCAAGTGCAGGGCGTAAGGACATTGTTCAGCTAAGAGTCGATAGGCCTTGACCATAGTGACTGGATCATGGTGTTTGACCGACAGTTTGATATCAGTAAATCCATGCTCTTCGAAGAGGCTAATCTCCCAGAGCGCAGACTCAACGAGCGCCTCCGGGGTGGCCTTACCGTATTTAGCGAGGAGTCTTGGGTCGAGTGAACCGGCGTTGACTCCAATTCGAATCGGAATGCCAGCATCTCCTGCTGCTTTTGCAACTTCTTTAACTTTGTCATCAAACTGTTTGATATTCCCAGGATTGACTCGAACTGCAGCGCATCCGGCATCAATAGCGGCAAAGATGTATTTGGGTTGAAAATGGATATCTGCAATCACCGGTATCTGCGACTTCTTGGCTATTTGAGCGAGCGCATCAGCATCATCTTGACTCGGTACCGCCACTCGTACGATCTGGCAACCAGATGCAGTGAGTTCAGCGATCTGTTGCAAAGTTGCGTTTACATCAGCAGTGAGTGTGGTGGTCATCGACTGTACCGAGACCGGTGCATCGCCACCTACAAGGACGCTTCCGACTTTGAGTTGTTTTGATTTTCGGCGAGGAGCAAGGGTAGGAAGTGGCGCCTGAGGCATCCCGAGGCTTACACCGCCTTGATTCGACATGTCCCTATTCTCTCCGATAGTCGCGAAGAGCGGAAATCTAACTCGCTACTGGCCAAAAAATCGCTATAAGCCAAGCCTTACAGGATTGATGATGTCTGCAAGCAGTAGCAGAACGGTCAGTGAGATCATCAGTACGACAACGACGAGAGTGATCGGAGTCAGCTTCTCAACATCGACTGGTGGTGGTGCAGGTCTCCCCTTTCGCTTCGCATTGCTACGGCGCACTCCATCAGCGATTGCCACAGCCATATGACCACCATCGAGTGGCAGAATCGGAAGAAGATTGAAGATACCGACAAAGATATTGAGCCCAGCGACGATCAGCAGGAAGAAAACTACCTTCCCGTGGAAATCAAGGCGCTCACTCGATGAAATCTCACCAGTTGTTCGAGCCACGCCGACAACTCCAACGAGCCCTTCAGGGTCACGCTCCTCATCGCCAAAAGTCTGGTTGATGAGATCAGGGATCATCACCGGCAACCTAATAAGTGAAGTAACGCTCCCCTTTACCACGTCACCCACAAACTTGGCGCTCTCGATGGTTCCATCGACCGGTCCCAATCTCACAATCCCATAACTGGAGATGATTCCAATCACTCCCCGAGTTTCACCAGAGCTTGTTCGTGATCCGAGCGTCACGGGAACTTCAAATCTTTCGATGCCACGAACGACTGTGACAACCACTGCTTCATTGGGTGAAGAACGAATTACTTCAAGGACATCGGGCCACTTCATATCGCCTCTGGATGCTGGCTCATCGGATTTTCTTATTGCAACGATCTCATCTCCTGGCTGAAGGCCAGCGAGAAACGCTGGAGATTTTTCCGAGTTCGGAGCGCATTTCCCGTCACTTGTTGTGACGATACATGGAACTATTTCATCAACTTTGTTGAGGGCTTGGTTGACACCTACTCCCACAAAGAGAGTGAAGATCAAAAGAAACCCCAGAACAAAATGAAGGAAGGATCCTGCGCCGAGAACTACAAGGCGCTCCCTGATCGTCCCACCTAGGAATGTTCGATTCTTATCTTCTTCAGCTATCTCATCATGCGGGGTCATCCCAATGATTTTGCAGTAACCCCCCGCAGGGATTGCCTTTACACCGAATTCGGTTTCTCCGCGCCTCGTTGACCAAATCTTGGCGCCGAATCCAAGGAAAAACTCAGTGACTTTCATGCCATAACGTTTTGCGGTGAAGTAATGCCCAGCCTCATGAATCATCACCGAAGCCAATAAAGCTACGACGAAAGCGATGACACCGACAATTCCCATTACTTCCATTCTTATACTCCCATCAATTCTCGCGCCAGAGTGCGTGCATCATTCTCTATCGCACTGACATCATCGAGATTTCGAACTTGGGAGATGGCACCGCCACCAAGCTTCTGAACTACTCTCTCCAAGAGATCGACGATTCCTAAGAATCCGATCTTGCCGGTGATAAATGCTGCGACAGCCTCTTCGTTAGCTGCGTTGTACATCGCAGTGACCGCAGTCCCGAGTTCACCACATCTCTTTGCAAGCTCTACAGCCGGGAATCTCTCATTATCAAGCGGCTCGAAATCCCACGATGAGCTCATGGACCAATCAATCGCTGGCATCACTGAACTCAATCTCTCACCTTCAGAGATCGCATAAGCGATAGGCCCTTTCATATTAGGTGGGCTTGCCTGAGCAATCGTCGATCCATCTTTGAACTCAATCATGGAGTGAACGATGGATTGGGGGTGGATGACGGTCTCTATGGATCTATAGGGAATTGCGAAAAGATGATGTGCTTCGATCACTTCAAGACCTTTGTTGACCATAGTTGCTGAATTGATCGTCACAACGGTTCCCATACTCCAAGTCGGGTGGGCGAGCGCATCTTCCAGCGTTACATCACTTAGCTCCTTCCGCTTTCGGAATGGACCGCCGCTTGCTGTGAGAATTACTTTCTTTATTTCACTCACTGCACCAGAACGCATCGCTTGTGCGAGAGCAGAATGTTCAGAGTCCACCGGAATTATTCGATCCCTGCCGAAGGCGGTTACCAGTTCACCGCCAGCAACAAGGGATTCCTTATTGGCGAGCGCTACCTTGTTTCCGCTCGATAACGCCGAGAGGGTTGGGCCGAGGCCAATCGAGCCAGTTATTCCGTTGAGCACGATGTCGCAAGGAATTGATGCGACTTGAGATGCAGCGCTCGGTCCATCAATGACTTCACCCTTGATAAGAGAAGTGAGCGGGGAGCGCTCCCCTGAAGTCGCGACAATCGGAACGCCAAATTCCTGGGCCTGCTGAGCGAGTAATGGATAGTTCGATGACCCAGCCGCGAGGGCGACTACTCGAAATTTATCGGGATGGTTGCGGACGATCTCGAGAGCTTGAACCCCGATTGAGCCTGTTGAACCCAGTATCACAAGGTCACGCATGGATGAATCTTCTCACCTCTTAATACACTCCTGCCTATGTATCAGACCACCCACGGGCCACACCTTCCACAAGAACGCCGACTAGTAACTGAAATTCCAGGACCAAAATCTCAAGAGTTGATCAAACGGCGAAGCGAAGCAGTCTCAGCCGCACTTGGGATGTCGATGCCGGTGATCGTTGAGCGTGCAGGTGGCGGAGTCATCGTCGACATCGATGGAAACTCAATTATCGATATGGGTGCAGGAATCGCAGTGGTCAATGTCGGCAATAGCGCCGATCGAGTAGTTGCAAATGTCAAAGCGCAGGTCGAGGCTTTCACCCATACCTGTTTCATGGTTGTCCCCTACCAGGGCTACATCGAAGTTTGCGAAGCGCTCAATGAATTGACCCCAGGCACGTTCAAGAAGAAATCTGCACTCTTCAACTCCGG
>SYAN01000079.1 GCA_005787575.1 Actinomycetota bacterium
AGTTATGCCTCTAACGCCTTGGCCGAAAGCAACTTTCAGCAGTGGCAACATCTCTTTATTCTTGCTTATCCTTTAAGGATTGCTCGGAGCAGTTCTGCAGTCTGACTTGGTGTCTTTCCAACTTTAACCCCAGCTGCCTCCAACGCTACTTTCTTAGCCTCTGCAGTACCCGAGGAACCCGAGACAATCGCACCAGCATGTCCCATCGTCTTTCCTTCGGGAGCAGTAAAACCAGCGACATAACCAACGACAGGTTTCGTTACATGTTCTTTGATGAACGCAGCGGCTCGTTCTTCCGCATCGCCACCAATTTCACCAATCATCACAATGGCTTCAGTTTCTGGATCTTCTTGGAAAGCTTTTAAGCAATCGATGTGTGTAGTGCCGATGACAGGATCTCCGCCAATTCCGACAGCGGTGGTGAAACCGATATCGCGGAGTTCATACATCATCTGATACGTCAATGTTCCTGACTTTGAGACCAAACCAATTTTTCCGGAGCCCGTAATGTCTGCAGGAGTAATTCCAATATTTGATTTGCCTGGGCTAATGAGTCCGGGGCAATTCGGCCCAATGATGCGCGATTTACCAATCTTCTGGGAATAAGCATAGAAGCTAGCAGTATCGTGAACTGGGATACCTTCGGTGATAACCACAATTAATGGCACGTGTGCATCAATCGCATCTACAACCGCGCTCTTTGCGAACTTTGGTGGGACGAAGATGACAGATGCATTTGCGCCGGTGGCAGCAACTGCTTCCGAGACGGTATTGAAAACTGGCAGCGATTGACCTTCGATCTCAACGACTTGGCCACCTTTGCCGGGCGTAACGCCGCCAACGATCTTTGTGCCGCTAGCGATCATGCGACGTGTGTGCTTGGTTCCTTCAGAACCAGTCATGCCTTGGACGATGACTTTTGTGTTTTCATTGAGGAAAATCGCCACGATTATTTTGCCGCCAATTCTGCAGCACGAGCGGCTGCTCCATCCATGGTGTCGAGTTGTTGGACGAGTGGGTGATTCGCTTCGTTCAAGATCCGACGACCTTCATTCACATTGTTTCCATCAAGACGCACAACGATTGGCTTCGTAGCTTTATCCCCCAACATCGCGAGCGCTTGAACGATTCCATTCGCAACTGCGTCACATGCAGTAATGCCGCCGAATACATTGACGAAGACAGATTTCACGGCTGGGTCACCAAGAATGATGGAGAGGCCATCGGCCATAACTTGGGCAGATGCACCGCCACCGATATCTAGGAAGTTCGCTGGCTTAACGCCGCCAAACTTCTCGCCTGCATACGCAACTACATCGAGTGTGCTCATGACAAGACCTGCGCCATTTCCAATCACGCCTACCTCGCCATCAAGCTTGACGTAATTAAGGTCTTTCTCTTTAGCGAGAGCCTCCAAAGGATTGGTGGCAGCGTGATCGATCAAGGATTCATGATCTGGATGACGGAATGATGCGTTGTCATCAAGAGTGACTTTTCCATCAAGAGCAATGATTCTTCCATCAGCAGTCTTCACAAGTGGATTAACTTCAACCAGCGTGGCATCTGAAGATTGAAAAGTCTTCCATAGCGTCACAAGGACATCAGCAACGCCTTTTTCAACGTCTGCGGGGAATCCGCCTTTACGAACGATATCGAGAGCTTTATCTTGAGAAATACCATCATTAGGATCGATATGAACTTTCGCTAATTTCTCTGGAGTTTTATGTGCAACTTCTTCAATATCCATTCCGCCAGATACCGAAGCCATCACAAGAAGTGAACGAGTAGCTCGATCAAGAAGTATCGCTAAGTAGTACTCGCTCTCTATCGGAGCAGCTGCGGCGATCATCACTTTGTGAACGGTGTGACCTTTAATATCCATGCCAAGGATGGCTTTGGCCTTTTCAAATGTATCCGTGGGATTTTCAGCGAGCTTTACTCCGCCGGCTTTACCGCGGCCACCGATCTTGACCTGCGCTTTGACGACTACTTTTCCGCCGATTCGCTCCGCAGCTTCTTGTGCTTGCTGTGGAGTTGTGGCTACTGCTCCTGCGAGCACTGGGACTCCATGTGCTTCGAAAAGATCGCGCGCTTGATATTCAAAGAGATCCATGGGTCATAACTTATCTACTGGTGCATATCGGAGCAACAAACGCTTATCGCCATAGCTGCCGAAATTGATTGTGGCTTCTGCCTTATCGCCTGAACCTGAGACTGCAATCACAGTACCTAATCCAAAGGTGTCATGCGATACGCGATCGCCAATATTGAGTTGCAATGTAGTGGATTGTTTGCCGGTTGCCTTGGGCAATGGCGGTGGCGCAAATTTCTTCCGTGTAATAGGCGGAATGATGAAACCGCTCTCGCTCTTGTTCCAATCAATCAAATTTTCCGGAATCTCATCGAGAAAACGTGAAGGTGGGTTGTAATTGGGTGCGCCCCATGAGGATCGATATTCGGAGCGCGATAAATACAATCTCTGTCGCGCACGAGTGAGGCCCACATAAGCAAGTCGACGCTCTTCTTCCAACTCTTTCTTCTCACCTAGAGTGCGCGAATGCGGAAAAACTCCCTCCTCCATACCGGTGAGAAAGACGGTTGGGAATTCCAGTCCTTTCGCAGTATGTAACGTCATAAGAGTTACCACCCCACCATGATCTTCCCCTTCAAGAATTTCATCTGCATCTGCAACAAGTGCAACATCTTCAAGGAATCCAGCGAGGGAAATCTCCTCACCTTCATCAACTTCTCGTTCTTCATACTCTTCGGCAACCGCTACGAGCTCTTCAAGGTTCTCCACTCTTACTTCATCTTGTGGGTCGTGGCTATCGCGCAATTCATCAAGCAAGCCTGATTGTTCGAGAGCTGCGGCAGCGATAGTTGATGGTGGACGCTTTGCTTCTACGAGAACTCGTAACGCGCTGATCATCGCCACGAATTGTGAAATGGATGCTGATGTCTTTGGGGTAAGTCCTGCTTCGCTGGCTCGATTGAGAGCCGGCCAGAAACCAATACCTTCGCGCTTTGCGAGGTCATCGATATTGTCAATCGCTCGATCGCCGATTCCTCGTTTAGGGGTATTGATAACACGACGCATGGAAACTTCATCATCAGGATTCACGATTACTCGCAAATAAGCGAGCAGATCCTTCACCTCTTTACGTTCATAGAATCGGACACCGCCTACTACCTTGTAGGGAATTGTGGCGCGCATGAACACTTCTTCAAATACACGAGATTGGGCATTTGTCCGATAGAAAATCGCTGTATCGCCAAAATTCGATACACCTTCTCTTTGGAGGCGGAAGAGTTCATCGCGAACAAATTCGGCTTCATGATGCTCATTCTCGGCGACAAAACCAGTCAACTTTGCGCCACTTCCAGCATCAGACCACAAGTTCTTCTCTTTGCGTGCTTCGTTTAAGGAAATAACGGCGTTTGCTGCGCTCAGGATGTTCTGGGTCGAACGGTAATTCTGTTCGAGCAAAATAGTTGTGGCGTCGGGATAGTCCTCTTCGAATTGCATGATGTTGCGGATGGTGGCCCCGCGAAAGCCATAGATAGATTGGTCTGCATCTCCAACTACGCATAATTCAGCCGCAGGAATCCCTTCTCGATCCATTCCTACTAATTCGCGAATCAAGATGTATTGGGCATGGTTAGTGTCTTGGTACTCATCGACCATGATGTGTCGGAAACGATGGCGATAACGAGCCCGAGCCTCAGGGAACTTCTGGAGAACTTCGACGGTCTTCATGATCAGATCATCGAAGTCCATCGCATTAGCGGATGTAAGCCGTTGTTGATAGACGGCATACGCCTCTGCGACTACTTCTTCAAAGCTGTTCTGGGTTGCATTTCGATAATCAGCAGGTCCAAGTAATTCATTTTTTGCATTTGAGATTACGGATGCCACGCCTCGAGGGTTGTAGCGCTTAGGGTCGAGGTTGAGATCACGCATAACGAGAGTTACGAGTCGCAAACTATCTGCTTGATCGTAAATGGAGAAAGTGGGCGAAAAACCTAAACGAACTGCTTCTTGGCGCAAGATTCGAACACAGGCTGAATGGAATGTAGAGACCCACATGATCTTTGCGCGATTTCCGACTAATTCAGAGACTCGTTCCTTCATCTCACCAGCAGCCTTGTTTGTGAAGGTAATTGCGAGGATTTCAAATGGTTGGACTCCACGTTCTGCCATCAAATATGCGATGCGACGAGTCAGAACTCTTGTCTTACCTGAACCTGCTCCAGCAACGACTAGTAATGGTCCGCCAGCGTGAGTTACGGCTGCACTTTGTTGGGGATTCAAGCCTTCGAGAAGTGATTGAGAAGGCCGCGAAGACATGATGCGAAGTCTAGGATAGCCCGGTGACTCCGCTCGACGACTCAGAAATCAAGCGCGTACTTGTGGTGATGGCGCATCCCGATGATTGTGATTTTGGCGCAGGCGGAACCATCGCACAATGGACGGCTCGAGGTATCCACGTTTCTTATTGCATCATTACAAATGGTGATCAAGGTGGCGAGGAATCAGGAATTCCACTCGAACAGATGGCAGCAGTACGTCAGAAGGAACAGCGCGATGCTGGAAAAGCCCTCGGCGTGAATGACATTACTTTCTTGAATTATCGCGATGGCTGGCTCGCTCCATCGATGGAACTCCGAAAAGACATTGTGAAGGCCATACGAATCGCTAAACCTGATCGCATGGTCGTGCAATCCCCCGAACGAAACTATGAACGAGTTTTTGCTAGCCATCCTGATCATCTCGCAGCTGGTGAGACTGCAGTGCAAGCGGTCTATCCAGATGCGCGCAATCCATACGCTTTCACTGATTTGAAAGATTCTGGATTTGAACCGTGGAGAGTTCGTGAAGTATGGATTACTGGCTCACCAAACCCGAATCACTTCGTAGACATTACTGAGACTTTTTCCAAGAAAATTGCAGCGCTCCACGCGCATGTAAGCCAAATCGCCCACAATAAAGAGCTAGAGAAGATGGTCCGTGAATGGGGCGAGAGAAACGCTCAAGCACAAGGTCTAGCAGAAGGCAGGATTGCTGAAATCTTCCAGGTGATGAATACCGATTAATTGGCGATTTATTCCGAAAATATTGCCGTTCCTTTTAAATCTGGTATCGAAACACCATCAAGAAAGACGTTCTCAGTCCTGAAGGTTTGCGGCATCCAAGAATCTCCATGTTGAAGTCCCAGGAAATAACCAATCAGCCCAGGAATTGAGTCAGTATTTCTACGATGTAGGAAGCTGGAGGTGAACATTAGATATGGATCTTCCTTGTGCTGTAAATGAGATATTAGTAGCCCTAAAGTCTCTGGCGCGGCATAGGGATAAGGATAGATTCGATCTACGAACTTCTCTTCGAGAAGCATTACTCTCTCTTTGAGCATGCTCTCGCTCTTTGAGAGCGCTAATGCGCGAAGGACTTCGCGACGACTCCACGAGTCTTGGGGCAATTCATCAATGGCAATGTCGATTGCTTCACTAGTAGGAGTTCCAGCGTAAATACTTGCCGCTAGGACGCCGATTGCAACGGCGCACCAAACTCCATCTTCGCTGTTGGTATGCGTTGCATCCTCTTTTATCAATTCCTTTAATCTGTTGATATCTCGAGGCATTGCAGAGAATATTCCTAAAGCACGAAACATGGCTGAATTATCAAAGTAGTGTGGATTGTCGTGACCGCAAGAAGGAGCACGCATACCCATCGAAATATTCTGAAGAGCACTTGCCACACTAACTCTGACTCTTAATGTTCCTCTAAGCGTGGCCATTTCTTGCCATTTTTCGGAAAATTCTGATTGACTCAAGGCCACATCTCTAGACCAGAAAAACCACTCCACATCATCAGACGGTCTTGGATATAAATACTTAGGACTGAAACCGTGAACATAAGGTTCGGGCACCGTTGTATGCTTATTTTCAGTAGCAAAGGCTTGGAGAATATTGAACCGTCTTACTCGCCGCTCACTTAAAAGAGCCAATCTGTGTGCCGCATTCTGAGTTGAAAGCGAATCTCCCATAACAAGTCCACGAATTGCGGATTCAGATTTCATAGCTGGATCAACTCCTCTGCAAGTCCGATAGGACTCATGCCTTTTGTAAATGCAAGACAACTCCCTTTCACTTCAGTCACAGCACTTCTCCAATGTTCGGGAATCGCATCAAAACCAACATAAGCCCCTACGATGGCGCCGGCCATTGCGGCAATTGTATCTGCGTCACGTCCGCAGTTAACGGCGAATCGAACAGTCGAAACAAAGTCACCATCGCCATAGACAACAGAGGCGATGGCAAGGCTTACAGCTTCGGGTGCTATGTCCGCATAGAAATAGTGATGTGTTGCAACGCTTTCAAGTAAATGGTCAGTCAATGAGAGTGCATCCTTATCTCTTTGCCCTTCAATTACAGAGAGCGCCTTTGTGATGGCACGAGAAGTCCAAGAATTCTCAGGAATTGATTTCTTTGAAGCTATTATCAAATCTTTGATGCTGTCTCCAAACATGGCTTGACTGATAGCGGTTGCTACTACTACCCCCGCATGAATTCCCTCACCTGAGTGACTTACTTGACCGTCGGCTATTGCCAGACGCTTTGCTAATTCCATATCGCCACTTGCGACGATTCCAATTGGAGCGACACGCATGGCTAACCCATCACTCCAAGCATGAATATGACGTCCAGAGTGTGGAGGTTTCAAACCTGCCTTGAGATTGGATATTGCCGCCATCTCACTGAAACCAGCTCCAAGAAAATCTTCTGTTTGATTACAAACCTTTTCTACCCAGTATGAAGCGAATTCTTCCGAAGTAATTGACTTGCCGAACTTCATAAGAGCCCGACCAGTTAGAATCGCGTATTCCGTGTCGTCGCTTCCACCTGGGTTCTGTGAGAGAAAGTCTTCAACTCCACCATACTTCGAACGAATTTGTGCCGGGGATAATCCTTCGACTGGTCGACCTAGAGCATCTCCGATTGCCAAGCCCGCCATTGCTCCTTTTGCACGAGAGAGTTTAGAAATCATTCGCTCACTCCTAACTTTTCTCTGAAAAGGTTGTTTTGCTTTTTCTTAATGATCGTGAGTCTTGCTTCGTCCTTTGCATGAATTTCTTCCGCAATCTGAGCGATTAATGTTCCCGTGGCCCTAAAGTCACGGCGACTTTTACGCTCTACTGTTTCTAGCCACTCACTGGGAATTGCTTCAACTCCATGAATTGCGCCGGTAATCGCACCGGCCATCGTTGCAATAGAATCAGAATCGCGTCCGTAGTTCACTCCTCCTAAGACGCTTTCTTTATAGTCACCTTTCGCCACGGTCACCATAGCGAGCGCAAGCGGTAACTCTTCAATGGATTTCAGGCGGCTAGGTTTTCTAGCATCGAGAGAGGGGTCTCTATATTCATCTTCCATTGTGTCAAATGGGCGAAAAGCAGCTCGTAATTGACCAAGACCATTGCGCCAGGAATCTAGCTCTCGTGCTTTACCCAATACAGCAACAATTGCACTCTTCGTACCATCTTTGGCGAGGTCCAGAGTAACTTCCATAATCTCATCCACACTCGTTTCAGGCACTAGAGCCTGAGATACTGCCGCAGCAAAGACACCTGCTGCTTCACGTCCATAACTTGATTGATGTGCTCCTGTGATTTCAATCGCTTCTCGATAGGCATTCTCAGGATTTCCAGCGTTCACAATTCCGACGGGTGCCATATACATAGCCGCTCCACAATTAACCATGTTCCCAACGCCAGCTTCACGAGGATCTACTTTGCCAAGATGCAATCGTTGCAGGAGCCACTTCTCAGCATAATAAAGTCTATGAATCAGAAGTGTTTCACGTTGAAGTTCAGGAATGTATCTCACCTTCTCAATCAACTCTGGAATAATGTGCTGGGCGAATGAAAACGCGTCGAGGTGGTCTCGTACTTTCTCGTAGACTGAAATAAGTGACTCGACCATCATTGAATCGTCAGTGATGTGACCGTCACCTTTGTAATACGGTGCAATGGGGCGTGCGGCTGCATAGTCTGGATAGAAGGGCCCCTCTATCTTTTCGACAAAGCCTCCAAATCTATCTTGAATAGCCTCCACGCTATAGCTCTCAGTTGAACCTCCGAGGGCATCGCCAACTGCTGCACCCGCTATCACACCAATTGTCTTCGTCTTCAACACTCCGTTTTCCTCCTCTTGATCATTTTGAATTCTTCAAGTTGCGCAGTAGCCAGGCAGATTGCTGAGGTATTAAGTAGAGGGCCGGTTATCCGACCCTCTACCCCTCGAGCTAGGAAGAGAGTTTTTCAACTTCCTATCGCAAGGACTTCCATCCGTCTTCGAGTCGCTTAACCAGTTCGGCTCTTGAGATCTTGTCTTGCAAGAAGAGCTGTAGAGCTGGTTGAAGGACTGAGCCTCTCCAATTGTCATACTCAGGTACAAAGGAGAATGGGGCTACTGTGAAATTACCGCCATCAGCAAGTAATTGTGCCCATCCCGGAGTGGACTTCTTAGCAACAATCGCCGCTTGAAGAGCGGTATTTGTCATTGGAACCAAAGCATCTCCCAGACCGAACTTGATTAGATTCTCATCTTTCATGAGAAACTGAATGAACTGTGTGGCCTGTTTCTTCTTGGTACTTTGGGTGCTTATTGAGAAGATTTGGGGATTTGCATACTGATTTTGAGTGGTTCCTTTGAGCATGGGGAGAGTGGTCCAATTAAAACCCTTTTCCTTCGCCGCAGTGTCAAGATCTAAAGCGACAAAACTCGGTGCTACAAACATTGCCGCTTTGCCAGCAACAAAAGGTGCAACAGCAGCGCCAGGACGTACAGTCAAAGATGTTGGGTCCATCGATTTATCTTTATAAATCATGTTGTACACACGAGTTGGAATTTCAAGTTCAGCATTTCCAACTCGAAGACTAGCTCTCGAAGTAGTTACGCCTCTGAACCATTTTGCTCCAAAAGAGCCTGACATGATCATAAACGGAGAGGCGGGACGAGCCACTCCGAAAATCGATCCATAGTATGTCGAAGTTGTCATTTTTTTTGAGAGGGCAGTGAATTCATCCCAGGAAAAACCTGACTGAGACGTGGGAAGAGCCTCTCCAGCTTTCTTGAAAATGTCCACGTTTGCGAAGACAACATATGGTTGATCAATTACCGGTACGCCATAAAGACGACCCTGCCAACTTGCAGTCTTCCAAGATCCGTCCGGAATGGACGTTTTCAGAGGCCTCATTAGAGAATTCAAATCTGCAAGATAGCCTTGCTTGGCCCAAAGTCGAGCTGCATTTGCCTCAAAATGAATGACATCCGGGGCGGTGCGAGATGCAAATTGCGTCGTTAGTTTATCGCCCATGTTCTCCCAGTCTCCCTGGATGTATTTGACCTGGATCTTTGGGTTCGATTTGTTCCAAGCTGCAACAGCATCTTTGAAACCTGCAAGAGTTTCTGGAAGGAAGGCAGGAGTCATAAACGTTATTTCGTCCGCGGCCTTGGCCTGCATTGGCACCATAACTCCAAGTGCTAGCGCAAGAGTTGAGGCTGCTGCAACAAAGGTTGTGCCAAGTTTCCTAAGCACTTGAAGCAGTTTATTCATTTTCTTTTCCTCTCTCGTTTCTATTTGTATCTCCGTCATCCCTTGACTGCTCCAGCCAAAAAGTTGTCGGAGAATTTTTTTTGTATTAGCGCGAAGAGCCCTATCGAAGGCAAAATAGCTATAACAGTTGCAGCGGCTAACGCGCCGTAACGACCTCTACCTTCGGCTCCTAGAAATTGTGCTAGTTGTAATGGAAGAGTAAGTTTCTCAGGATCAGACAACAGAACTAGCGCAAAGAAGAATTCATTCCACACATTGATGAAGGTAAATACGGCGACGACTATCATGCCTGGGGTCAACAGTGGAAGAATCACGAATCCAATGACTTGGACGAAAGATGCGCCATCTACTCGAGCGGCATCTTCCAATTCTCTAGGTATCGATAGAACAAAGCCACGTAATAGCCATAAAGAAAATGGAAGATTTACAACTACGTACACGATGATCAAGCCAGGATATGAGTTGATGAGATTTATACGTTGGAGAGCAAGGAACAGAGGGATAATTATTAATGAGAGTGGAAATACTTGGCTAACGAGTATCCATATTGCAAGCGACTTTGAGAAAAATCCCTTGTTTCGTGCAAAGAAGTAAGCAGGGACCACAACCAAGATGCTGATGAATAGCGTAGAAACAGCAGAGATGAAAATACTATTAAGGAAAGCTCTGACAATCCCACTCTTCTCTAAAGCATCGGAATAATTCTGGAAATATGGATTTTCCGGAAACAAACTAGGTTCATACGCGAGAATGTCAATAGGCGCCTTAATCGACATCCCTAGTAACCATAAGAATGGTCCACCCAAGAAAACAACAAAAAACACGACCAAAGTTCCGATGCCAAGTTTTGAGGCTAGAGCTTTCATCAAGCTTCCACCTCATTACGATTACGAGTGGCTACATAAATACCTAGGATGATGACTAAAGCAATTGTTATGATCATGCCGAGAGCCGCGGCATAGCCGAAATTTCCATACCGAAATGACTCTTCATAAACGAATAAGCCTGGAAGATATGTTCTGCCGCCTGGACCTCCATTAGTCAAAACAAATATGAGGCCAAATGAGTTGAAGTTCCAAATAATGTTCAACGCAACAAGCGCCGTTATTATCGGACGTAGTTGAGGAATTATTAGCAGGCGCATTCTTTGCGAAGCTGAGGTACCATCAATCAAAGCTGCTTCGATCATCTCGCGTGGAATTGTTTTCAAAGCTGCCAAAAAAGAAATAGTGACCACCGGCAACGAAAGCCATGCTCCGATGACAATCACAGTTGGAAGAGCTGTGTTGAGGTTGTAAAGCAAACTCACGTTCGCCCCAGGTAACTCATATTTCCTTAAATATCCCGTTATTGGGCCGGAGTTTGGATTGAGCAACATATCCCAGATAATCGCGATAATTACTGGTGAAAGTGCCCACGGGAAGACCGCCAGGATTTTCAAAATTGGCGAATAGTACTTTCTGCGCTCTATCAATAAAGCCAAGGTAAATCCCAGAATCATGGCTAGGACCGTTACCGATAACGCCCATATTGCTCCAATTCGAAAAGATTCAAGAAATCTTGAATCGCTAAGGGCGCTACCAAAATTCTCAAGTCCGACGAAGTTCCATTGGATTACATAGGAAAGTTCTAGGTCGGTCAGAGATGTCAAAGCCCCCAAAATAGTTGGCAACACACTAACTAGAAGAACTCCTGCAATTAAAGGAGTTGACAAGAGAATTATTAGAGGTTCTTGCGCAACCAAAGATTGCTTCTTTACTTTGCTCATGCCGATTCTCGAATAATCAGTTCAGGTTCAATAATTGTTTTCTTGATTGGGAGATTTGGGTTTTCAAGACGCTCAAGGAGGTACTTGGCTGCTAGCTCACCGCGATACTCCGCCTTGAAGTCAACGCTAGTCAAAGTTGGCGTGAGAAGTCCGGCCAAATCCGTGTTGTCAATTCCTATAACAGCAATATCGTCGGGGACCTTGATTTTTCTTCCCGAGAGAAATTTAATTGCACCGGCGGCAAGCAGATCATTTGCACACAAAATTGCACTAAATTGATTAAGTTTTTTGATTCCCGACAATGCTTCCACCGCCGCTTTAGGATTGAAAGCTTTAGCATTCGCGATGTAATTCTCTGGATTCTTTATTTGATGAGATCTCATCGACTCTAGAAAACCTTCTTTTCGCCTCTTGGCCGGATTAGTTATCCAAGGACCATTTAGAAAGAGAATCTTTTTCCGACCTGCGCTAAAAAAATAATCAACGGCCATTCCCACTCCACGTTCAGAATCAACGCGAATGTTGTCGTACTTGGGTCGGTCAATTGCACCTCCGACCAGTACGACAGGTATTCTTAAAGTTGAGAGTATTTTTTCGATTTCCTCATCAAAAACAAGAGAGCTCAAAATGACACCATCGGCGTAGTTTCGACCTAATGATTTGAGCTGAAGTATGACTTCCTCGGTTGTTGATAGTGATGGAGAAAGCATTAATCTGTACTTTGATAACTTAAATCCGCGTTGCACTCCCCGAGTCATCGCTTGGTAGACGGGATTATTCAAATCCGGAAGAGCCAGACAAATTTGATCTGACGCATTGACTCTTAGCGCTCTTGCCGCTGAATTAGGTTCATACCCGAGCTCATCGATGGCTCTTCTAATTTTTTCTTCGGTTGGACCATTGGTGGTCAATCCATTGACCACTCGAGAAACAGTGGCTATAGAAACGCCGGCGCGCTCAGCAACTGCAAAAAGAGTCACTTTTTCGGCCATGCCTGCCTTCCCTCATCATGTAAACGTTTACATGAATTTCCACTTAGGCTATCGGAGGGCAAAGGATTGTCAAGAGAGCTTAGAACTCCTCAGCAGCGCGTCGGGGATCAGAAGCAGAGTTAGTTAAGCATTACTGGTACGCGCTTCGTTGATGGAAATAGTGCGAAGTGGTGCACCATCTACGCCGCCATTTCTCACTCCACCTTCGGCGATAAATTTCACGATATCAAGGCCAGAAATAATCCGGCCCCATATTGAATAGTTGGGGCCCAGGGTTGTATTCCTATAAACCAAGAAGAACTGGCTTCCGTTAGTGCCTGGTCCAGAATTTGCCATCGCAACTGTTCCTTCTGGGTAATTGTTCTCGCCAGCAGGAGGAAGGTTTTCATCGCGATAACGGAAATCTGGTCCACCGGTTCCGGTTGCAGTTGGATCACCGCATTGAAGAACGAAGATTCCTTCTGTAGTGAGTCGGTGACAGAGTGTGTCATCAAAGAAACCATTACGCGCCAGAGTTGCCATCACAGTGACGGTGACAGGTGCTTGACGAGCCATAGTTTGAATGACGATATCGCCACAATTCGTCTCAAGAGTGATTGTTCTCGGAAAGCGCTTAAGGATTGAACTCGGTGGTGAAATACGCGCTGGAGTTTGTGCCGTAGCTTTTGAGACTTTGCAGCGAATCTTCTCGGTCTTCTTGTTATTGACTGCAGTAGGCCTTGGTTTTTGGGTCTCAGCTTGGGCAGTCATCGGTGGTGCTACAAATAACGATGCAAAAAAGATAGCGACGACAAGTACTGATTTGTGTCGCATAAAGAACTCCTCTCGCATCCTTATTCCCACTCAATCGTTGCTGGCGGTTTAGAAGTTATATCGAGCGTAACTCGATTCACTTCTCTTACTTCGTTTGTGATGCGATTCGAGATTTTCGCCAAAACCTCGTAAGGAATTCGCGACCAATCTGCAGTCATCGCATCCTCGCTAGAGACTGGGCGGAGAACAATCGGGTGGCCATAAGTTCGGCCATCTCCTTGCACTCCAACGCTTCGTACTTCAGCGAGTAACACAACTGGGCATTGCCAGATCTCTCGATCAAGACCAGCAAAGTGTAATTCTTCCCGCGCGATGAAATCGGCTCGACGAAGGATTTTAAGTCTTTCTTCAGTAACTTCCCCGACTATTCGAATTGCAAGCCCTGGTCCCGGGAATGGCTGGCGCCAGACGATTGGTTCGGGAAGGCCAAGTGACATACCTACATCGCGAACTTCATCTTTGAATAGAGAACGAAGCGGTTCGATAAGAGTGAATTTCAAATCTTCAGGTAGTCCACCAACATTGTGATGCGATTTGATATTCGCCGTTCCAGTTCCACCGCCAGACTCAACAACGTCGGGATACAAAGTGCCTTGTACTAAAAACTCAACTTTCTTCTCTTGTGAGACCTTTGCTGCTGCCTCTTCAAAAGTTCGAATGAATTCTCGACCAATGATCTTTCGTTTCTCCTCTGGATCTGTGATGCCTTTCAGCGCTGTTAGAAACTTCTCGCGGGCATCGACAACCATCAGATTCACGCCCGTCGCAGCCACGAAGTCTCTTTCGACTTGCTCCGCTTCTCCTTCACGCAATAAACCATGATCAACAAAGACACATGTGAGTTGTGAGCCAATCGCGCGCTGTACGAGTGCGGCCGCAACCGCAGAGTCGACGCCACCAGAGAGGCCACAGATAACGGCTTTATTGCCCACGGCAGATTTGATGTTGATGATTTCGTTATCGATGATGTTCTCAGAAGTCCACGTCGGTTTGCATTTAACAACATCAATCAACCATCGGCGCAAAATCTCTTGTCCGTTATCAGAATGAAGTACCTCGGGATGGAATTGAACCCCCGCAAGAAGTCCGCTCTCATTTTCAAAAGCTGCGACATGGGTATCGGTCGTATTGCCAATGACGTGGAAGCCTTGTGGAGCGCTTGTGACGCTATCTCCATGGCTCATCCAGACATCAAAGTTGGAATCTAAATCCTTAAACAACCGAGATGAAGGATCAGCATTGAATCGTGTGCGTCCGAATTCAGATTTACCGGTCTTTGCAACAACGCCACCGAGGGATTGGGCCATAACTTGAAAGCCATAACAGATACCAAAAATTGGAATGCTCTGCTCAAATAAAGCCCGGTCAATTAAGGGCGCATCATCAACATAAACCGATGATGGACCTCCTGAGAGAATTATCGCTTTAGGATTTCTTGCAAGTATTTCTTCAAGTGAACACTTATGAGAAATGATCTCGCTATAAA
>SYAN01000019.1 GCA_005787575.1 Actinomycetota bacterium
GAGCTGCTCCACCCCGCGTCGGTACTGCGGATAGTAGCGGTTAACGTCGTTGCGCTGAAATCGCAGCTTCAATCGCAGACTTGAGGCGCGCTTGTGCCTTTCCATAAGCGGTGAAATCTCCCGCTTTGAGAGCTGCATCAGCATCACGGAGCGCTTGTTGTGCACTTCTAAGCGCCGCATCAAGCGCGGCATTTCCAGTGCTTGTACTGCCAGTGCCAGTCGCAGTTCCTCCGGATGTTCCACTTCCTTGCGAAGAAGTTCCTGTCCCTAAATCGCCTCCGGAGTTACCACCGAATACTTGATCTAGTGCACCTGCGACAGTATCTGCGAATCCGATTTGATCACCGAATGAGACCAATACCTTTTGAAGGAGTGGATAAGCAGCCGTATTAGCTGTCGCTTGAACATATACGGGCTGGACATAGAGAAGTCCGCCACCAACAGGCAGAGTCAATAGATTTCCAAGGACAACGTTTGCTCCCCCTTGACGCAAGAGTGAAAGTTCTAGCGCGACCTCTGGCTTCGCCTCGAAGTTTGATGCAACTTGTGATGGACCTGCCACGTTGGTTGATCTAGGCAGAGTAAGAACAGTCCACTTGCCATAACCCTCGCCCGGATCTGAGCCAACAACTGCAAATGCGCTTAAGTTTTCACGCCCTCCTCGTGGGACGAAAGGCGTCGAGATCTTGAATGTCGGCTTTGCTTCGCCCGGAAGTGCCATCGTGTAGTAATAAGGAGGTTGAGCTCCGGCATTAGCACCTAGCGTTGATGGATCTCTCGGGATACGCCAGAAATCCTGGCCGCTGTAGAAAGCACTGGCGGTGCCTACATGGTACTCAGAGAGAATCTCTCGTTGCACTCTGAACATATCTTCTGGATATCGGACATGGCTCACCAGTGATTCACTCATCGCTGAGCGAGGCTTCACAGTGCCATCAAATGCCTTACTCCAGGCACTGAGAACTGGATCTTTCTCATCCCATGCGTAGAGCGTTACCGTTCCGTCATACGCATCGACGGTCGCTTTCACAGAGTTTCGGATGTAATTAACTCGCTGGCTTCCACTTGTGGCGAAAAGCGAGGTCTGGGTGAAGTCATCTGTCGCAGCGGTCGCAAGTGTGCTTCGGCGCGAATAAGGGAATCCAGCACTCGTGGTGTAACCATCAAGGAGCCAGACAACTTTGCCGTCAATCACTGCAGGATAAGGATCGCCATCGAGGGTTAACCAAGGCGCGACTTTCTGAACTCGCTCACGAGGATTTCGGTTGTAAAGGATCTTTGAGTCAGGTCGGATCAAGTTTGAAAGCAAGATGCGCTGTTCTTGATAGTTGATAGCAAAGAGCAATCGACTGAAGATCGAACCGACAGGTACGCCACCACTGCCGGTATAGGTGTAGTTGGCCTGGCCATTTGGTGACTTGTCGTCTGGATAGTCGAACTCAATGCCCTCAGTACTGGTGCTACCAACTATTGAATATTCCGGAACATTCTCACCGAAATAAATGCGTGGCTGAAAGTCGCCGAGGCCCTTGGTCGGTGGGATATCGCCAAGGATGAAGTTAGGTTTTCCATCTGCGTCACGCGAATTTCCGTATGCAGCAACGAATCCGAACCCGTGGGTATAGACCAGGTGATCATTGATCCAGTTTCGTTGTGGGTTGCCGAGGATGTTGAGCTCGCGTACTGCCACTACCGCATCACGCTGAACACCATTGAGTGTGTAGCGATCGATATCGAGCGAAGATGAGAATGTGTAATAAGGCTTGATCTGTTGGAGTTGGCGGAATGTCGCTGATAGGACATTCGGATCCATCAGTCGAATGTTGTTGATCGTAGATTTGTCATCTGAAAGCTGACCTGCGCTGGTCTGAATTGTCGCGTTGTAGTCCTTGAACTCAAGATCAGTCAAACCATATGCGGCTTTGGTTGATTCGATATTGCGCTGGATGAACGGCGCTTCTTTGGAGGACTCGGAGGGGCGAACTTGAAATTGTTGGATCAAGGCCGGGTAGATACCTGAGATGAGAAGCGATGAGACGAGTAGAAGTGCGGTGCCCGCCGCGGGAAGAACCCACGAGCGACGGACAATGTTTGCGAAGAAGAGAAGCGCACAGATGACTGCGATCCCAGCAAGGATCGCCTTTGCGGGAAGGACTGCATTGACATCAGTGAAGGTAAGGCCTGTGATGAGTCGACTCTCTTTGAGCGAGAGTGCATAACGGTCAAACCAATACGCAACGGCCTTGAGCAGGACAAAAAATCCAAGAAGGACTGAGAGTTGGACGCGCGCTGCGACTGTGGTGCGATCCTCTCGGACTTGAGGGCGAATCCCGCCATAGAGGTAATGGACTACGACAGTTGCGATGAGAGTAAGAATGAGTGTGGAGACTGCCCACCCGATCAGTGCTTGATAGAGCGGCAACTTGAAGACAAAGAAAGAGATGTCCAAGCCAAATTGCGGATCCTTTGATCCAAACTCGCCACCATTTCTAAAGAGCAGCCAGTCCTGCCAGAGACTCGTCGCAGACGATCCAGCGAAATAGAAGAAGACAAGTGAGGCACCTATCGTGATCCATCGCTTGATTGGGTCAATCTGCGCGCGATAGCGCTCGAGGTTATCTGCCTCGACTGTTAGTGGAACATAGATCGGGCGGTTTCGATATGCAATGACGATATTGGTGACGAGAATTAACGAGGTTAGCAATCCGAAGATGAAGAAGAGTGAGGCTTTGGTAAGAAGGATTGTCGACCAGACATTTGTGAAATCTACGGACTTGAACCAGAGATAGTCCGTGTAGAAGCCACTGAGGGAGACCAAGATTGTTGCGATAACACCGAGGGCTATGAGTGTTAGCGCGAAAGGTCCGGGGCGCCTTCTCCCTTTTCCCGCTCGATTTCCAAAACCTTTGAAGGGATTGTTGAACCCACTATTGGAAAAGTCTCCGAATGTCATGGGTAAACCCTAGCCAAAGTAAAGAGAGTTGCTACCCAGAAGTCTGGCATCCCTCGAGCGAGGCTGGATCCTTTGACCGCAGGGCAGAGATTGCTTCTTTGAGCGACTTCACAGGAATGACTTGCAACCCTTTCGGAATGTGACGGATCTCGCCGCAATTGTCTAGAGGTGCAAGGAAGATGGTTGCTCCATCTCGTCGCGCACCAATCATCTTGCTCTCAATTCCACCGATTGCGCCTACCTCGCCATTTGCATTTATCGTTCCGGTTCCGGCGATCTTGCGACCACGAACCAGGTCTTCTTCAGTCATCTTCTCGATCACACCAAGAGTGAATATCAATCCAGCGCTCGGACCACCTGTGTCCTTGATTCGAATCTTCACATCAATTGGAAAGTCAAAGGTTGTGGTCAGGAATATTCCGATAGCGGCACCAAGCGAATTTTCCATCAGAGTGACCTTGGGAATCGATATGCGCTTGCCCGCTCGCTCGATGAGAAGGGAGACTGAATCCCCGGGGTTTTTCTGTCTTACTACGTCGACTATTTGCTCAACCCGGTCAACTTCTCTTCCATCAATCTCAATGATCAAGTCATCTTCTTTGACAAGATCATGAGCATCCGACTGCTTCAAGACATCCACTATTTTCGCCCTGGACGGAACTTCATAGCCAAGATAGGAAAGCGCGTTGAAGATCGCGTTTTCTTGTGAGCTAGTCATCTCTTGACTCTCTTGCTTCTTGATCTCACTTGCTGGCTGATTCTCGGGATAGACCGAGTCTCGAGGTAAGACTGTTTCATCACCATCAAGCCAAGCCTTGAGGATTTCGAATCCGAAAACTTTTGATTTTGGTGTGGTCACATAGACAGTGGTGAGAAAGAGTTTTCCTCCTGCTTTGAAATTACCCTTGTCCTTCGATGCGAATTCCTCAGGGACGGTGATCATTGATCCCAAAACGTTCTCTGGATCTCCCGGTTCGAAGATCACATAAGGAAGCGGTAAGAGCGCAGCCAGGAGAAGGGCAGAGGCTAGAAGAAAGGAGATAAACCGCGAAGGTCTAGTTCGCAATGGTGAGAGTTGATCCCGCGAATAAAAAAATCTCCCAAAGAAAAAACGGGGCATCAGCGCCCTTTGTCGTCAAATGAGTTCTGGAATTTTTGAAACCTATCAACCGAACGGTTAGTTTGATTCTCGTATCGAGATTTGAATCTCGATACCCAAATTACGTATCCGACTGAACCGATAAATGCAAAGAGCGGTATCAGCCACCAGACGAAAGCTGAGAGTGGTCGATTCTCTTCGGTAGCTAGGTTGATCAAAAGTGGATTAATGGAAGTAGCGCCCCAAAGGACTCCGGCCAGATTCGAGAAAAGCATAAGCGCCATAACCGAAGGCTATGGGATGGGAATACTCCTGCGCAGGGCGAGGTTGGAAGAGGTAATCTGCCACATCACCCTTGGGGACTAACTTGAGGTTTGAGTGAGGAAGACGTGAGGAGTCGATGATGGCGGATGATTTTGGCTTTCGCCCGAAGTCATCGGATGAACCTGAGGACTCTTCAAATCCCGAAAAATCCTCTGACAGTGATGACACAGGGAAAGAAGCCGAGCAGCCTGCATTCCAGTTCGATATCAATCAAGTTTTTGAAACACTGAAGAACATGGGTATTCAAACCCCGGATTTACCCGATCAAGTCAAAGATCAACTGAATTCATTGACCGCGATGGCACAGGGGATGCTTGCCGGAGGGGGCACACCATTTAATCTCCCGATCGCCGCTATCCGCGATATCTCCAGAAGGACTCTTGCTTCACACGGTGAACTACCGGTCGGCAACTTCGATAATGATTCTATGGCTGGAGCACTCGAAGTCGCTGAAATCTGGGTCGATGAGGTGACATCACTGCCTCGAGCGAGTAGTGAATCTCCAGTAAATAAAGCTGCGCGCAGTAGAAGTGAATGGATCAACTTTTCAATTGATGGTTGGCAGTCATTCTCAACTCCTCTGGTAGAAGGAATTGGAAAGTCCATGTCAACTGTCATGGACTCAATCACAAATAATCCAGAGATTGCGAGTGAGTTGGGTAGCAATGCGAAACTCTTCGATCCCTCGAAGATGATGTCTGCTTTCATGGGGACAATGATCCGCACTCAGCTCGGTAGGTCTATCGGAAACTTCGCCGCTACTGTCACAAGTGCTCACGATGCAGCCCTTCCACTGTCGGATGATCACACTCCCTTCTTGATTCCAGAGAATGTAAGGGCTTGGGGTGAAGGGCTCGGGATAGATCAGCGCGAAATTGAGATTTTCCTTGCCCTTCGAGAGAGTGCCGCCTCCAGGCTCTTTGCTGCAACTCCATGGCTTGCTCAATACATGCGCTCACTCGTTGGAAATTACGGCAGCGGAATAAGTATTGATATTGATTCAATGCAACGACGAACTGAAGATGCCCTCTCGAGGGGCGAGATTGATCTCAATGACCCAGCCTCTATGCAAAATGCCATTGCCGAAGGAATCTTCACACCTGAGGCGACTGAAAAACAGAAAGATTCACTTGCGCGGCTAGAGATGATTCTTGCTTTGATCGAAGGCTGGATTGATCTCGTTGTGGTTGCAGCCGCCGGAAATCGCCTTGCATCTCTATCGAAACTACAAGAGACACAACAGAGAAGGCGCGCCACACAATCGCCTACTCAACAACTCTTCGCATCACTTGTCGGGCTCGAGGTATCGCCACGAACTATTCGCGAGTGCATAGCTTTCTGGCGACGAATCTCTGAGTTAGTCTCACAACAAGATCGTGATCGACTCTGGGAAGAGGCCTATGCCCTTCCGATTCCAAGTGAGATTTCCGATCCTGAAGGTTTTCTTAAAGGGCGTAGCGCACCTGACGATTTGTCCTCGCTTTAATCAAGTTATACCCAGGTTGCCTGAGAAAAGTCCGTCAAAGATCTACAGAGAAGATGCTCGTTGCTAAATAGCGAAGTCCCCGGGCGCTGTTCGCTATCTGCCTTCCCCTTGCAGATAATGAACTGTTTTCCGAGGACTTCGTGGGCACAAACTAGGACAGCAATGCCCAAAAGGCAATCAAGGAAAGTTTGCCGACACGCCCGAAAACCTTAAATCTCAACTTCAGGTCATGTTTTGTTGGATGTCGGAGATGTCGGAGGGGTTTCAACTAGGAGCGGTGTCATACTTTCGCAAAGCGTTGAGTAACTTCACCATTGCTCACCCATCCTCGCAAAGGAGTTGTGGATGACGGGAATGCCACCTAAATGCGTGGATAACTTCATCCAAGAATCTCTCTTCGAACCTACCCTCGCCGACATGCGAGATGCCGTCCTAACACCACGCCCAGGGCAGAAGAAGAGTCGATCACCTCGAGGATCGGAGTCAGACTCATTCTTCACCACAGTCCACGACATTCCGGTTCGCGTCATAAGGAGCAAAAGGCGCAAACGGCACATAGCGGCCTACCGCGAAAACGGCTCCATTGTCATAAGCGTCCCGTTTCGAACCACGCGAGCCCAGATATCCGAGTTAATCCCTGAGATGGTTGGCAAAGTGATCGCCAACGAGAAGCGATCGCGACGGAGTGAGGCTGACCTTGAAGCACGGGCAGATGAGTTGATGCTCGAATATCTGCCGGAAATCTCCGAACGACCCCTTTCAATTGGTTGGCGAACCATGAACGAGCGTTGGGGTTCGTGCACCACGATCGATCGAACCATTCGAATCTCTGACCGATTGGCGAGCGCCCCCAAATATGTCCTCGACTACGTCTTGGTCCACGAGTTGATCCATCTTCGCACCTCAGGGCACGGCGAAGATTTTCAGAGCTTCTTGGCCCGGTATCCCGATGGTCCTAGGGCTGAGGCCTTCCTCGAGGGATATGAAGCCGGAAAGTCCGAATAGCGAGCTCAGAAGTCTAGAAACCCTCAGGGAGACACCAAGGAAATCCGATTCCTGGGGGTTTTGTGAGGTCTTCGGGGTTGGAAATCCCACGCTCACGCGGGAGGCGGGGGTATGGTGAGGGTATTCGCCGCCCGGCGACGTCGCCCTAGATCGAAAGAAGCAAGGCGATGAAGGGAAGGAAGTAGAGATGACCGAGAGCTACAAAGGCGAGGCCTACTGCGTTAAGTGCAAGGAGAAGCGCCAGTTCGAAGGGACCGTCAAGGTCTCTGATTCAGGCCGTCGTATGGCACAGGGCATCTGCCCCGTCTGCGGCACCAAGGTGAACCGCATCCTCGGCAAAGCCTGATTCAAAATATCCGCTCGTTCCTGATTCGCTAGTGCCTTACTCACTGGCGTGAACGGGTCCTAGCAAGCTCGAGTATTCACAACTAAAGGACCACTCCGTAATCGATCGGAGTGGTCCTTTACCTTTGCTCATTCGTCCCCAGCGCATTTACCCCTGGCCCCTTCATATATAAGCCATCTATAAGCCGGGGCTAAAAGGTAGGAAAAGGTAGGAAGAAGAGGCAATGGTCGCTCATCGAGATCGCACGGGATCACTTCAACTTTGGTCTAAGCGGATAGAACTCGGTTCCATCACAAACGAGACGAGTCGACTCGATTGGTACCCCGCTCTCGCTAACGGAGTCGAAGTGATCGCTATGGGCCAGCGGCGCCTTGGTGAACGGATCTGGGTTGGTGGAATTCGAAGTGGCATTGAGATAACTCGATTCTTACATTTCTACGGTCTCAACCAAGATTCAGATCGAATCTCTCTCTTTCCCGCATTACGAGCAATCAATGGCAAGCGCAGTCTTCGTTCGATCGCAAATCCACTCTCGCTCGATCCCGAGAAGCTCTTTCGACTCCTAGAGAAACTGCATCAAGAAAAACTTCTTCACTTTCATTTTCTCCCAGTACCTGGGAAATCTTCTCGAGAGAAATATGCAACTCGACGAGACGTCGAAGTGAACGCACTCCCCCATAACGCCTCGATGGAGCTTCGCGCTAGCACTCGTATTGAGATCATCGGACATAACCGGACTGCCACACTTCTTGCTTCACTTCTTCTTGGTTCTGGAATCGGTCGAGTGCAGTTAAGTTGCGATAACGAAGGTCGCTCACTAGATGAACAGATCGAAGATATCGATCTTGGGGCTGGAATTTTGAATCCAACTGATATTGGGGCAGTGAAGGGCGATCGATTCGATGAAATCGAGAAGCGAAGCGCAATCATCCCGAGGTTGGATCAGGCAGATGAGATCTCATCGAGTCCTTATCGCCAGCGCACAATCGATGCTGATCTGGTCATCTCTGTCGGCTACCCGCGAGTGGATCACCATCAAAGATTGATCTCAGAAGATCGCCCATTTCTGATTCTTCCTGGATACCAGCAAGGAATAGTCTCCGTTGGTCCTTTTGTGATCCCAGGCGAGAGTCCATGTCTTCGTTGCTTTGAACTCAATCAATATGAGAATTCATTCTGGCAAGAACAAGTCAGACAAATCCGTATGCTCAACTCCATCGAGTCTGCACCGATTATCGCCTCCCACCAAACTGCGACTATCGCGGCAGATGCCGTAATGCGATGGATAGATTTTCCTGAGCGACGTAAGGATCATCCTCTTCTGGCTCGAGAGTGGATTCTTTCTGGACCAGATGACTTCACTCCAGAATCTCCAGGTCGTTACCGACAGTGGCAGAGACATCCAGAATGTGGCTGTACCTGGATTCCGCTAGCGCTATAGATCAAATCCCGCCATGAAATCCTTTGCATGCTCCAGTTCTTCTTGTGCTTTCGCTTCGCTATCGGCATAAACCGCAATCTTTACTCTATGCCGCGCTTGGTCCTCATAACTCACCTTCAATTTCGGATTGCGCGCGAAGAGATGAAGGAAGGGCCTTGTCGGGTCATCAAGGAGCTCCGCTAAGTTCCTTCTTTCTTTCCCCAATCTCTCCGAAAGAGTTCTCGAGTGCTCAATAAGATCAACCACTTCCTCCAGGTAACGCTCGTTCTCGGTGATTATCTGCGTCTGACCAAGCGGTAAGTCAACGAAGGCGCGAACTAACTGCTCCGCGACTGTTGTATGACATGCGTGCTCACTCCAGAGCGAAAGAGGAGTCAATCCCCACTCGCGAAGCAAGATCGCCCCATCTTTAGAGGCAACAAAGGTGAGTGCACCAACCAATTTCCTTTCAACCGCAAAGGATTGAACTTCTTGTAAGAGGGAATCCAGGGCCGGCGTACTTCTCACCTCATCAACTGGCGTTAACGCACCATCATGGGAGATCTCGATGACGGGCCAGAGAGAGATTTGACCATGCGGTGAGCGAACTACGGTTATTGCATATCGTGAATCAAATTCCTCTAACTGCTTTAGCTGCTCTAGCTCCTCAAAAGATCTCGGCGACTGCGGCGACTCATAAGTCTCTAGAAGATCAAGATTGCCTTGCAGTGAGAGTGGGAGTTGAAACGTCTTCTGACTTGTCGCAATCAAAGATCTCATACTCTCTGGTCGCGTGGAGGAATCAATTGTGGTCAATATCGGAGGCCTATGGCGATCATAATCAGGGAATACCTCTTGGATTATCGAATGTAACTTCAACTTTCCATTGATGATCAATCGTGCATCTTCGCCATCCAGTGCGATGTAACCGACTCCTAGGGCGTTGGCATGAAAACGCAATAGGGCATGATTCTCTGCCCTACCTATAGCACAGATGACTGGGCCCACAACGCAGAGGTTACGCGTCGGTCTTTAGCCAATCACTTATGCTTCTTTCATGTTGCGACGAATCATCGCTGCGCGAGTGGAATTGATGAAATTCGGAAGTGTCGGAGCAATCGCATACATCGCAAATCTGGGTCTCTTCAATCTTCTCGTTCATTTCCCGATCTCACCGTTGGATGACCGTCCCGTCACAGGCTCGCTTCTCGCAGGTTTCGTCTCGATACTCGTTGCATACTTCGGAAATCGATTTTGGACTTGGAAAGACCGACCACGCCGAGCGATGTCCCGCGAAATCGCACTCTTCTTCATCATCAACGGAATAGGAATATTGATTAGCGCAGCTGTCCTCTACATCTCACGCTACATCCTTGGGTTCCAGTCAGCGTTAGCGGATAACATCGCGGCGAATGTGATTGGGATTGGACTAGGAACTATCTTTCGGTTCTGGAGTTATCGAGTCTGGGTCTTCCCTAAGGCCTGATTGAAAAATCCGTTCAACGTAGGTGGATCACATCACCTACATGAATCTCATGCACTGCAGAATCATCCTGCACAAGTAGAACTCCATCGGCTTTGATGTCTATCACTCGCCCCTCAATGACTCTTCCACCTGGAAGCTCGCATCTGACTTCTCGCTTCACTTCATCCTTCAAAGTCAGCGAGCTCCCCCGGTATTGAGAAAGTTCTCTCTCATCCGCGCCGTGCTTGAGCCAATACTCATATCGCTGACGAATGCCATCGAGAATCATCGCAAGAACATCCTCGCGCGA
>SYAN01000080.1 GCA_005787575.1 Actinomycetota bacterium
ATAGGGCTTATGGCAGAAGAGACAATCATCATAGGAAGTGGAATCAACGCCCTTGTAGCGGGCGCAGTCTTAGCACGTTCTGGAGTCACCGTGCGCATCTTCGAGCGGAATGAAGAACTCGGCGGCGCGATCAGGACCGAGGCAGCGACTCTTCCTGGTTACACCCACGAACTTCTCTCAAGTTGGCACCCACTTTTCGTAGGTGGTCCTGCGTATGCCGAATTGAAAACAGATTTGGAGAAACGAGGTCTCGTCTATCAAAACACAATCATGCCAACCGGCGTGGTTTGCAATTCAGGTAGCGGAATTCTTTTCACTGATCCAGATTTGCTAACGCAAGAGATGCAACGCCTCGGTGATGGTGAGAGTTGGGCTTCCTTCATGGCAGATTTCGGCGGGAAGATTGATCTCGCCTTTGGTCTATTAGGCACAGATTTTTGGCGTCCAGGAGCCATTTCATTAGCAAGGACAGCGCAGAAGCGCCTTGGTCGTCGAGGCGTTTTAACTGCAATGGCTGAGACTTTAGAGCCAGCCATGCCATGGCTTGAAAGAGATTTTCGCTCAGAAGTCACACGCGCACTTCTTGCTCCCTGGGCGCTTCACAATGGACTTGGACCTGACGATGCATCAAGTGCTTTCATAACCAAAGTAATCGGTGCAGCCATCGCCTTTGGTGGAATGCCAGTTCCGGTAGGTGGGGGAGTTCGATTGGTTGATGCGCTCGCCCGAATAATCACAGACCATGGTGGGTCATTAGTGACTGGCGCCGATGTCACCGAGATTTTAACTTCAGCGGATTCCAACTCTGTGACTGGTGTTCGACTCATAGATGGACGGACATTCAGTAGTCGGACTGTCTTGGCTTCAACAACGCCAAATTCCTTGTATCAAGATCTTCTTGCTAAGAATCAAAAACCTAAGGATGTTGAAGCCTCAGTAAAGAGTTTCAGGTATGGCAGGGCTGCGATTCAGATTCATCTCGCTTTGGATGGAAAACCGGAGTGGAAAGATGACTCACGCCTAGGTGATGTTGCCATCGTACATATCCTTGATGATTTGAACTCGTTATCAGAGTCGGTCAATGCAGCTAATCGTGGCTATCTACCTAAACGCCCGACAATCGTCGTTGGCCAACCTTGCACCGTGGATCCATCAAGGGCTCCATCGGGTGGTTCGATTCTCTGGATTCAGTTGCAAGAAAATCCTCGAGTTATCAAGGGAGACCTTGCCGGTGAGATTGATGCAGGTGATGGAAGTTGGAATTCTGCAAGACTGAATGCCTATGCAGATCGAGTGATTGCACAGATCACGGAGCGAATTCCGAATCTCCCATCAATCACGAAAGCCAAACTTGTTCTTGGGCCCAAGGAAATTGAGTCAATGAATAGGAATCTCGTGGGAGGCGACCCCTATGCTGGTGATTGTCGCGTAGATCAATACGCACCGTGGCGACCACTCACTGCAGCCACTGGGCATAAGACTCATATAGAAGGACTCTGGCATATTGGTGCATCAACCCATCCAGGGCCAGGACTTGGTGGCGGAAGTGGATATATGGTCGCAAAGCGATTGACCGAGCGATCGTTACTCGAGAAAGTACTACGAAAGAAGTAGCAACCTAAATCTTTGCATAGCCCTTTGGGCACTTCGCAGAACTGGTTGAGTTAACAGTGAGTTTTACAACCTTTTTTCCTTTTTTGCAGGTGATACTGATCTTGGTATTTGGCAGAGTCTTCTTCGGTTGGGTCAATGCGACGCGGATTGTGGGACTTGAGAAGGTGAAGCCATTGGCAGCCAGAGTTAAGAAACCACCTTTCTCATTTACTGCGGTGGTAGCAATTTGCTCTGCTCCAGCCGAGTAAACAACGCTCACCTTTGCTTCCACCGGCGCAGAGCTAAAGCCGTAATAACAACGCGCCGTGTCGGAGCGAACTACGAAGGTGTATTGACCTTTGAAAAGAGAGCCGTCTTCGTTGAGGTGAGCGCCAGCTACTTTGTAATCAAGTGAGCCGGCTTGAAATGCCGGTGGACCGCTTGAATAGAGAGGAGCATTGGTGACGACTAGCCCATGGAGCTTGCTTTTATCTGCAGAACAGGGATGAAGATTGCTTCCGTCAAATACTGCGGATGCAAAGTTCCAGAGGATTGAGTTAGTGGCAGGAGATGTGTAGACCCCATTGTTTGAAGCTGTTGTCTTGATTGGCTTGAGGTTCTCCTCAAACGCATCAAAAATCTCCCAACCATCGTAAATTTGGCGGTCGATGACTGTTCGAGGATCGTCTAAGAACTGTTGATAGGTGCTAGCCCCATTCAAACCATTGAATCGAGTCTTCAAGAAGTTTTCCAACTTTGGAAATCGTGAAATCTCGCTCTTCTCTACGACTGCCTTTAAGGCGGGAACAAAAACTACATTTCCTTCGATTTGGACCTGATTGAATGCGGCGTCAAGTGTGGTTAGACCAAAAGTAGAGTCGCTCATCCGGCCAAAGAGCCAACCGGTCCTATTCTTATCTTGACGTAGCGTGAGTGAGACTCTCTCGTCGCCAGAATAATTCGCGGGCTCTATACATTTATCTTGAAGAGCAAAGAAGGTGCAAGAGTTACTCTTTTCCGTAAGAGTTACAGGAATGATCGAACCCTTAAATTCAATTGTGCCTATGGCACAGGTTCGATCCCCCGCAATCGTGAAGTCGCCGACAAATCTCTTCAAGTCACCGCAGAAATAGGAATATCGAGTGAGTACATGAGCCATGTAGCGCTTAGGTGCGCCAGTATTGTCTTTGGTATCGCTCTCCCAGATTGAGACTCCACCACCGCCTGGAACATCGAAATAAGTTCCACTACTTGATCCCAAGAATCTATAAGGCGGAACTGTTTTGCTCGGGCTTTCAGCGAAAAGCTTTAACCTCTTCATGTTCTCAGGCGCTTTGGACTTAGCGTTGCCGACAGCGACTGCCTCAATACAACCCCGATCTGCACTGCCATTACAGGGACGCATGATTAATTCGCCGAGCAATTGGTCCGCCTTTGAACAACTTGGATCGTCCCAACTCGAGCAGGTAAGACGTTGATCGATATCTGTGCTGCCAGTCTTGAAGGTGAAGCCATAAAGTTTTGACTCAAGCCAGTAACCGAATTGCGAATCATTTAGCGTGAATTCAACCGACTTGCTGTCGGCATGGACTGGACCCATTTGGCCAAATGCGGGAACTACAAGAAATATTGCGATGGCAAACCTAAAAAATGTGAAGGCCCCGCGACGCTCACGCATCATCGGGGCCTCCAACTTTGATTTCCTAATCTGTATCGCGAATCGAGATCCTTTAGACCTGATTGATTACTTGCTTACCAAAGCGAGGACTCGGCAAGGGCTACCAGATCCCTTGACGATCTTTAGTGGTGCAGCAATGACGATTGCGCCCGTGGTCGGCAACTTGTCGAGATTACGGAGCTGTGTCAGACCGTACTTATTGTTACCTAGAAATAGCGCGTGGCAGGGGAATGGAGTCGAGAAGCCAAAAGCGCCACCCGCATCTGTTCCGACAGTCTCAACGCCCATACCAAGAATCTCTGTCTTTGTCGCGAAGTGCTCGGCGGCTGCAACAGTGAGTCCTGGAGTATGCGGACCATTTGCATCAGCATTTGCATACTTGACCGCATCTTCACCGTACTTCGACCAACCGGTGCGGAACATGATCCATGCATTCTTTGGAATCGCGCCGTTCTTCTCTTCCCATGCCTTGATATGTGGGACATCGAGTAAGAAATCTGGATTGGCTTCAACCTCTTTAGTGAAATCCATGACACAAGCAGGCCCAACGAGTCGTTGCGCAGGAACTTGTGAGACATCGTCGAGGTTCTTGCCAGTTACCCAGTGAATCGGAGCATCAAAGTGTGTACCTGTGTGCTCACCGGTATGGAAGTTATTCCAGTACCAAGCAGGACCTCGATCGTCGTAGTTGGAGATCTCCTCCAACTTGAAGCGAGCGGTCTGGCCCATCGGTTCTGGCAACATCAAGATTGGAGTGTTCTCGTGCAATGGAGCGGTGAGGTCTACTACCTCGACCGAGCCGGCGACGATCTCCTTGGCGAGCGCGGATAGATCAGCCATCAATATCTCCTTATTCGGGGCCTTCCGAGGGCCCATTCGTGAGGAGAAGATGTCATCATTTCGATATCTCCACAAGGGGGTTTCCACTAGACATGGCGCACACCATTAGCGAGACTTCCCTATAGATGCCCGCTCAAGGCCCCTGGCCTGCGGCGGCCTTTGACGCCGTACAGGGAGAGAAAAATGGCAGAGCGGTCCTTCCTTCAGGAAGTTAAGAAATTGCGAACTGGCGCGGGCGAAGAATTCGTCGGCGAAGGAATCCTCGCTGTCACCAAGGCGCTTCTCCAATCAGGCGTTGCATACGTTGGTGGTTATCAAGGTGCACCAATCTCGCACCTCATGGATGTCCTTAGTGATTCGAAAGAGATCTTGGATGAACTTGGTGTTCATTTCGAAAATAGCGCGTCAGAAGCAACTGCCGCCGCATCACTTGCTGCATCAGTACATTACCCACTTCGAGGTGCGATCACATTCAAGTCAACAGTGGGAACCAATGTCGCATCAGATGCGCTCGCCAATCTTTCATCGGGCGGCGTGACCGGTGGAGCGCTAATCATCGTTGGTGAGGATTACGGCGAAGGTGCTTCAATCATGCAAGAGCGATCTCCTGCCTTTGCGATGAAATCGCAGATGTGGTTACTTGACCCTCGGCCGAATCTCACTGCGATTGTGGATACTGTCGAAAAGGGTTTCCAACTATCTGAGGCGAGTAATACACCGGTGATGTTGGAGCTACGACTTCGTTCATGTCATATGCATGGCAAATTTGTGGCAAAGGACAATGTGAAACCTTCCTTCACTTTGAAAGACGCTATTGAGAATCCGAAACAAGATCCGGCTCGAGTCGTACTACCTCCCGCCTCCTTTGCACATGAGCAAGAGAAGGTGCATAAGAGGTGGCCAGCAGCCGTTAAGTTCATCAAAGAGAACAAGCTCAATGAATTTATCAATGATGGCAGTGAAGATATCGGAATTGCCGTACAGGGTGGTCTCTACAACATCGTCATCCGCGCACTGCAACTTTTCGGACTCTCTGATGTCTATGGAAATACCAAGATTCCGCTCTATGTGATGAATGTGACCTACCCTGTTGTTGACGATGAAATCGTGGAATTTGCCAAGAATAAGAAGGCATTCCTCTTAGTCGAAGAGGGTCAACCTGATTACATTGAACAGAATTTGCACGCTGTGTTGCGACGCGCTGATGTCGCCACCAAGTTGCACGGCAAGGATTTCTTACCAGTTGCAGGTGAATACACACCAGCTGTGGTGACAAAGGGACTTCTCGAATTCTTCAAGAAGTATCGACCCGATCTCCTTGCTCCTGAAGACGCGCTTCCTTCGGTGGTGAAACCTTCTGCGCCTCGCATCAAGGCCGAGAG
>SYAN01000081.1 GCA_005787575.1 Actinomycetota bacterium
CCACCAGGTTGAACAGCAACTCGAAGGACCAAGTCGTCGCGACCTTCTTGAGCGAGTAGTGATGCGACTTTTCCGGATGCCACATCGGTCAACTGGATTGTTGTGCTCACTGCAGTCTCGTTGCTCATCGCACTTCTCCCTAGCTCATTACCTGACGACAAATCCATGCACTTTCTTCGTGGGCCCATAGTAGCCGCCCGACCTCTCGATCCGCTCCTTGGAATCACTGGCATCTCTCTGAGCATCGCGCCGAACTAGACTAGGAACATGTCTTTGCTTGAGTTCCTCTCGCGAGGGAGTGCACCTGATCTAGGCAGTGAACGAGGCGTCTCTTGCACTGGGGAGCTTCCCGACCCAAGTGATCCCGCTCTAGTTGACCGAGCCATGGTGGCAAAGACTGCGCTCGGCTCGCGATTGATGATTCTTGGACATCACTACCAACGAGATGAAGTAATTCGGTTCGCCGATATCACGGGCGACTCTTTCAAGTTGGCTCAGGCCGCTGCTAATAATCGCGAAGCGGAGTTAATCGTCTTCTGTGGCGTGCACTTCATGGCAGAGAGCGCCGACATCCTGACTAGTGAATCGCAAAAAGTAATTCTTCCGGACCTCGCTGCCGGATGCTCGATGGCAGATATGGCCACTCAATCCCAAGTCGCCGAAGCTGGAAGAATTTTCGCTGAACTGGGGATCTCCTCTTCGACCATTCCCGTCACTTACATGAATTCTTCCGCCGCCATTAAATCCTTCACTGGCGAGCATGGCGGGACTATTTGCACCTCATCGAATGCCGAACGGGCAATGCGCTGGGCGCTAGAGCAAGGTGATCGCATTTTCTTCTTGCCGGATCAACATCTCGGTCGAAATACCGCAGTTCGAAAGTTAGGTTTGACGCTCGCTGATTGCGTCATCTGGAACCCCTGGAAGGATCGCGGTGGTTTAACTGACGACGAGATTCACGGTGCGAAAGTGCTTCTCTGGCGCGGGCACTGCTCGGTTCATGGACGATTCACCGCGAAGAATGTCGAGGATATGCGTTCCCAGGTTCCAGGGATCCAGATTTTGGTTCACCCCGAATGCCAATATGAAGTTGTCTCACAGGCTGATCATGTAGGAAGCACTGAACAGATCATCAAAACTATTGCCGAGGCGCCCCAAGGATCTTCGTGGGCCATTGGCACAGAGCTCAATTTAGTTCGTCGCCTTGCCACGGAGAACCCTGGAAAGAACATTCACTTCTTGGATAAGGCAATCTGCTACTGCTCGACTATGAATCGAATTGACCTGCCGCATTTAGTCTGGGCGCTTGAAACCCTAGCCAAGGGTCGGATCGTGAATCAGATTAAGGTAGATCCCGTCACCGCAAAATTCTCTCGGGTCGCGCTCGAGCGAATGTTGGCTCTACCGTAGGGCGAATGTGAATGTCTTTTGAACGAACAGTGTCTGTAGTGAATCAGGAGAGGTAGAGGGAGACAATGGAGAATCAGAAGAAAGGTCGGCCAACTCCGAAACGGAAAGAAGCCGAGAAACAGCGAGTGATACCTCGCCTGGCTCCTGCTTCAGATAAGGCAACGAAGAAAATTCTCAAGGAAGAAGCTCGAAAAGGTCGTATGGCGCAACGTGCCGCCTTCATGCGCGGAGATGAGAGCGCACTTCCACCAAGAGATCGCGGTCCTGCACGCCGCTTCGTCCGTAACTACATCGACTCGCGTCGCAGCATCGGTGAATTCTTTCTGCCAATTGTCATGGTTCTCTTATTCTTTGGGCTGAGCCCAAATCCGCAAGTGAGAGTTGTGGCAACGGTAATTCTCTATGGTGTCGCTCTCTACTCCGTGATTGAAGGTTTCGTCGTTGGCCGAAAGGTGAAATCGAAAGTAAGAGAGAGATTCCCCGGCGAGCCAACTAAAGGTTTGGCTGTATATGGATGGGTTCGTTCGACTCAGATTCGCCGGTTACGCGCACCTCTGCCTCAAGTGAAACGGGGCGAGAAGAACTTCTAGTTCCCCAGATTGCTCAACCCATTTCTAGAACTAGTGGTAACTAGGGGCGAGAAGTAGGACTCTTCGTCTTATCTGGCGAGCGCTCTGGAATCTTTCCGAGGACCTCATCAAGTTGTCGCATCAATGCTGGCTCTAGCTTCACTCCAGCCGCCTTGACGTTCTCTTTGATCTGCGAAGGTTTTGTTGCCCCGATGATTGCTGAAGCGACATTTTGATTCTGCAATACCCAGGCAACAGCAAGCTGGGCCATAGTTAATCCAGATTGATCCGCAATGGGCTGCAACTTAGCTACCGTGGTAAGAACTTCATCTCGGAGCCAACCAGAAATCATGTTCGCGCCACCTTTTTTATCGGTAGCACGCGATCCTTTGGGTGGCTTGGCACCGGCTTTGTACTTACCGGAGAGAACTCCTTGCGCGATTGGCGACCAGACAATCTGACTGATTCCCTCGCGCTGACAGAGTGGCACAACTTCAGCCTCAATCACTCGCCAAAGCATCGAGTACTGCGGTTGACTTGAGACAAAGCGATCGAAGTTTCGCTCTTTCTGGATCTTCAACCCTGCCGATATCTGCGCCGCGCTCCACTCTGAGAAGCCGACGTAGTGGACCTTGCCTTGGCGAACGAGATCATCGAGGGCGGTGAGAGATTCCTCTAGCGGTGTTTCCACATCAAAACGGTGAAGTTGGTAGAGGTCGATGTGGTCCGTGTTGAGTCTTCGAAGGCTTGCATGGACCGATTCCATAATGTGTTTACGAGATAGGCCGCGATCATTCTTGCCTTCGCCAGTAGGCCAGTAGACCTTGGTGAAGAGTTCGTAAGACTCTCGTCGAACTCCCTTGAGAGCTTTGCCAAGGACAGTCTCCGCTTTGGTTCCGGCATAGACATCGGCAGTGTCGAATGTGGTAATCCCTTCATCGAGCGCCGCACGAACGCATTTGATGGCGGCCTCTGACTCGACCTGTGAGCCGTGGGTAATCCAGTTACCGTAAGTGATTTCTGAGACGTATAGGCCCGTCGCGCCAAGTTTTCTAAATTCCATGGTGGCACCCTAGGCGAAGGTTTACGCCTCGCCAAGCCGGCCGCTTCTGACTTGAGGTGATCCCTCGGCTACTCTTCGCCTCACAACTTCATACTCCTTCTCACAGGGGAAGTCTGGTGAAAGTCCAGCGCTGACCCGCAACCGTCATAGTCGGAATGCCTGTCGAGGGAGAAGCACACCACCCGTCGAGGTCTGCGGGGCGGAGCCATGAACTAGACAATGCACCGGTAACTAAGCGCATGATGAATCCGCGCGAAGGGCTGGTTCATCTAGCGACAGCAACGCTTCTTGACCTCTCAACTTATAGATCTTGTATCAAGATCATTGAGAGGAAAAAATGTTTAAGAAATGTCTCATAGCAACTCTTGCTTTCATCGCCCTAGTCACCTTCGCTACTCCATCGCATAGCGATGAGACCGGCTACAGATATTGGGGCTATTTTCAAGCTGCGCCTTCTCAGTCTTTGTGGACTATGGCGATGACTGGACCAACAACCAATGTGCCGGATGGTTCTGTCGAAGGATGGATCCACACATTCAGTAGCGACTCCATTGATGCCATGGCGCCTCGCCTTGCACCAAACTTCTCCACGCTCTGTCGCACGGTCCGTCCTGTTGCTGGAAAGAAGCGAGTTGGGTTGGTCGTTGATTTCGGGACAGTTGCAATAAAGCCTTTAGGTGAGTCACTTCCTCGCCGAATCACCACATGCGTTCAGATAGAAAGCAAGGCCACGGGCGCTGAAATTCTTGCTTCGGCAACGAAGATTCGCGCGGGCGCCTCCGGCTTCATCTGCGGGATCAATGGATTTCCAGCTAAAGAGTGCAGTGCTGAGATCAAAACTCCTCGAATCCTGATGAAGAAATCTTGACCCCTAAATTCGATCGAGATCGGGTCCACCCATTTGCGTGGTGGGCCTGGTCGATTCTGCTCGCGATCGCACTCTTCGTGTCCTCTGATCCTTGGTATGCCACTTCCCTGCTCATTGCATCTGCACTACTCGTCCATAGATTTCGTGGCGATGCACCTTGGTCGAATTCTTTCGCCATGGCGCTTCGATTCATCGCAGTGATAGTCGCCATTCGCATGATCATCGCGGTACTGATCGGCGTTCCAATTCCTGGAACAAATCTCTTCACTCTTCCCACACTTTCTCTACCCGATTGGATAGCAGGAATTCGTATAGGTGGTCCAGTGACGATTGAGCGTTTGCTTTCAACTCTTGGCGAGGTGATGATCATCGTGGGTGTAGTCGCGCTCTTTGCAGCTGCAACTTCTCTCGCATCACCACATCGTTCGATACGAGCCCTACCTCTGGCCTTCTACCAACTCGGCTTGATATTGACCATCGCTACATCGATCTTCCCTCAGCTTGTAGCAAGCATCAAGCGAATTCGGCTTGCGCGAAGAATGCGCGGAGTGGAGGCGGGTGGCCTTAGGAATTGGCGAAAGATTGCTATGCCACTCTTAGAAGATGCACTCGAGAGGTCACTTGACCTTTCAGCCGCAATGGAGTCTCGCGGTTTTGGTCAGCGAATCAAGCGGACGAGTTACCGGCCAGATTCTTGGGGCATCCTCGAATCGTCAATCCTTTTCTCAGCGGCAATAAGCGCAGCTTCAGCGACGGTACTGGCGGAGAGTTCGTTGACAATGGTGATATCTGGCGGGCTCGCCGGAGTCGTTGCACTCATCCCACTCTCGGCTCGAGAGAAAACCTACGTTGAGAACTCTCGTGAGTTCGATGGAGTCCTATCGTGATCTCTTTCCGCAAAGTCTCACTTATCTACCCGAACTCAAGTTCGACAGTCTTTGACGATGTAACTTTCGAAGTTGGTGAGGGTGAGTTCGTTCTTCTCATAGGTGCCACCGGGATGGGTAAATCAAGCGCCCTGAAATTGATGAATGGTTTGGTGCCACATCACACCGGCGGGATTCTCGGTGGCGATATACAAGTAGGTGGTATCTCCACGCGCACAGTCCGCCCCGGTGAACTCGCGCACTTGATTGGAATAGTTGGACAAAATCCCATCCATGGGTTTGTCACGGATATCGTGGAAGAAGAGATTGCATTTGCAATGGAATCACTCGCTATCGATGAGAGTGCGATGCGAAAGCGGGTCGAAGAGGTACTCGACCTCCTTGCATTGACTCCACTGCGTCGACGGACGATTACCTCACTATCCGGGGGCGAACAACAGCGCGTCGCGATAGCGGCAGCCCTTGTTATGAATCCGAGAATCCTTCTTCTTGATGAGCCAACTAGCGCGCTAGATCCCGTTGCGGCGGAGGAGGTGCTTTCGATCTTGCAACGAATAGTCCATGATCTAGGTGTCACGGTCGTCATCGCAGAGCATCGACTCGAGCGCGTCATTCACTATGCCGAACGTGTCATCTACATCGCTTCGGACGGAAGCGTAAGAGTTGGATCGCCTGAAGAGGTGATGAGAAGTGCTGAGATCGCTCCCCCAATTGTTGAGCTCGCACGAGCTCTTGGATGGGAGGAGATGCCCCTCTCGGTTCGAGATGCAAGACGTGTTGGTGCAAAAAACATCAACCTCGGTGAACCTTCACCTTTGAAAGCGCTTCATGGCGAAGGTGAAGCAGTTGTGGAGATCAAACGGGCATCTCTTGGCTACCCATCCCGACAAGTCATCAAGGAACTTACCTGCACTATTTCTTCCGGTGAGATCGTCGCCCTGATGGGGCGCAACGGTTCAGGAAAATCAACTCTGCTCAAGAGCATTGCAGGTCTAGCTGAAGTCTTCAGCGGTGAGATCAAAGTTGCCGATCGAGACCCAAAGTCACTTTCAGGACACGAGTTAATTGAGTTGATTGGTTATGTCCCCCAGGAACCGGCAGATCTTCTCTATGGTGAGTCTGTAGCCGAGGAATGCGCCCTCGCCGATCACGACAACAAACTCAAGCCCGGCGCGACACTAGATCTCGCCCAACGCCTTCTGCCGGAGATAAATCCAGCTACTCATCCTCGGGATCTCTCTGAGGGTCAACGCCTCATCTTGGTCCTAGCAATCGTCCTGACTACTTCACCCCGATTATTGATTCTGGATGAGCCAACTAGAGGTCTCGACTATCAAAGTAAAGAGAGATTGATTTCTATCTTGAGGGAACGTGTGGCCACAGACTCAAGTGCGGTTCTGCTTGCAACTCATGATGTAGAACTAGTCGCCGAACTTGCAGAGCGAGTTCTCTTCATTGCTGATGGCGAATTAGTAAGTGATGGGGAGGTCAGGGAAGTCTTGACCGCATCACTTCCATTTGCGCCACAAGTCTCAAAGATTTTTGCTCCATCGAAGTGGCTCACTGTTTCAGAGGTTATAGATGCCCTCCAAAAATAGGAGATTTGAGGGCGACCTCCTACGCTTTCCTGTAACGACCTGGATGGTAATCACACTTACTTCACTCATATCCTTGTTTGCATTCACTTGGCCGCTTTATCTTCCTGAAAGTCTTCTTGGTCTCTCTCTGACAAAGGAGCATTACTGGCTCTTCTTCCTCTTCATCCCAGTCGCACTATTCGTTCTGGCATTAGAGATAAATCGCGGTGCGATCGACATCAAGGCAATCGCGCTTCTATCAGTATTGGCCGCACTTGCTGCATCGCTGAGACAGATTGGAGCAGGAGCCGTTGGAATAGAGCCGATGTGGTTTCTCATAATTCTTGCTGCAAGAGTTTTTGGGCCAGCTTTTGGTTTTGCACTGGGCACGATCGCGATGTCACTCTCTGCGATCCTGACTGGAGGTATTGGTCCCTGGCTTCCCTTTCAGATAATGGCGGCATCATGGATAGGACTCGTTGCCGGTAGTTTTGCACGTGCTCTTCGCGGGCGAGGCGAGATCATATGGTTGATGCTTCTATCCCTGATCTCAGGATTAACGTTCGGATTTCTCATGGATTTGCAACTTTGGCCATGGATTGTTGGTGGTGATACCGCTCTTTCGTTCCAGCAAGGTGAGGCAATCTCAGAGAACTTAGCTCGCTTTCTAAAGTTTCATTTCCTTACTGCGATGGCGTGGGATATCCCACGTTCCATATTGACTGCACTATTGGTCTGGATTACAGGACGGCCGGTAATCAATGCCCTTCGAAGAACTCAGCGTAAAACTGTGATTCTCAACGAACTCGAGAAGGAACGAACGGTAGCTTGACCACTTGGGCGCTACTAAGTCGTCCGCGAATTTCCACTTCAACCTCATCGCCGACTTTGGTTGTCGGGTCAAGAAGTGCCAGGGCTATTCCTACTTTCAAAGTTGGCGAGAACGTCCCAGAAGTGACAACTCCGATTGCTTTTCCATCGTGAAGCACCGACATCCCCTCCCTGGGGATCCCGCGATCGCTCACCTTGAGGGCAAAACTCTTCCGGCTGGCGCCCTTCTCTTTGATAGCCAAAAGTGACTCACGACCGTTGAAGCGAGCTTTCTTCCAACCTACCGCCCAACTTGCACTTGCCTCCAACGGATTAATTTCTGGGGAAAGATCTTGGCCGTGGAGCGGATAGCCCATCTCAGTTCTTAAAGTGTCACGTGCGCCGAGCCCAGCGACAGCGCCATCAAACTTTGGCAGATTTTCAGCGAGTGAGTGCCAAAGTTTCCACGCGCTCTTTTCGCCGTGATGTTCGACAGGAATCACCGCTTCAAAACCAAATTCTCCGGTGTATCCGGTTCGACAAAGTATTACTGGAACACCTCTCCATTCCAAAAGTGCAAAACTCATGTATGCAAGTTCTCCGACTGAAGCGTCAAAACCACTTGCTAGCAAGAGTTCTAGAGCCTTTGGACCCTGCACCGCAATCACAGCGAAATCAAGGTGGAGATTTTCGACCTTAATCGAATTAGGAGCCTGTGCTTGAATCCTTTTCACCACTTCACTCGTATTGGAGGCATTAGGAATCAAAAACAAATCAGTCGCGCTCTTTCGATAGACGATCAAGTCATCGATGACTCCCCCATTTTCGTCCAAGAGAAAGTTGTATTGGGCTTGACCATCAGAAATTGACTCGAGATCGTTCGACAAGACTGAATTCAAAAACTCCAGCGCTCCCTCGCCTGTAACTGAAGCCTTTCCGAGATGAGAGACATCAAAGATTCCCACGCGCTCACGGACTGCTCGATGTTCGGACAAGACGCCACCGGTTTCACCCGGGTACTCGATTGGCATCATCCAGCCACCGAAATCGGCCATCTTCGCCCCACGATCTCGGTGAAAGGAGTCAATGGGCGAGAGGCGAGATGGCGAATCTTGGGTCACTCCAATAATCTAGCGGAATAGCAGGGAGAGCTCTCTGCGACTTTTGATTTTACAATCGGCTAGTTGGATCACGACCCGGAGAAAGAAAGGCTGGCGAGGATGGCTCTAGTACGCGCAACAGAGAAGAGAGTTGGCGCGGAGATTCTGGTCGTGGGATTCGCTCGAACAAAGAGCGCAAGGTCAGAGAAGCGAAGTTTTGAAATCGAATCCGGGGATATGGCAATAGACAAATCGGGTCTCATCGATGCACTCGCTGATATGGGCGCCACGGGCGATCCTGATGAAGTGATCAAACTCCCGGCCAGTGGTTACAAACTCCTTGTTCTCACCGGGCTAGGTGATAAGAGTTCTTCAGGAATCTATTCGCATGAGCGCCTTCGCCGGGCGAGCGGTGCGGCGGCGCGAACCCTTCACGGCCAATCAAATGCCACCTTCTCATTGCCTTATGACTCGATAGAGGCACTTGCGGCGATTGCAGAGGGAGCGCTCCTTGGGGCCTACACATTCGATGAGTTTCGTGGCTCTAGTAAATCCGAGCATCTGCCCGCGTTGAAATC
>SYAN01000082.1 GCA_005787575.1 Actinomycetota bacterium
CATCTGAATTTGCCGAATGGTGGAGGTGCCGGGAATCGAACCCGGGTCCTTTGGTGCAAAGACAGGGCTTCTACGGGCGTAGTGCGATTAACGTTTTCTCAGTCCCGAAGCTCACTCACACTTGTCTCCGACAGACTCAGTCGTGATAAATGTCCTTTGGTGCACTCACGACAATGCACCGCAGTAAGCCCTCTAGCGACGCTAGTACCCGATCCGAAGGCACAATCGGACTAGCGGATTACAGAGCTCGCTTAGGCAGCGAGGGTGTAATCAGTTGCCTTTTTATCGGCAGCTATATGTTTGCACGGGTTTCATGGTTAACGAGATCATCCCGGCTTCCTCGGCCCGCTTCCCCTATCCCAACCGCCAAAGTCGAGACCGTTCACCCCCAAGTTCTCCGCCATATCAATCCGAATTTTTCAAGGATTCGAACCATGATGGCTTCATCTCGGAAATGTCCTGTGAGAGAAACTAGGGCGAAGTCTAACGGCAAAAGACCACAGTAAATGACCACTCCAATAAACCGAAGAAAACAAGCCAGTCAAAACAAGCCACTCAAAACAAGCCACTCAAAACAAGCCACTCAAGATCAGCCACTCAAGATCAGCCACTCAAAACAAGAAGCACCAAGGGTTGCTCGGCACAAGAAGATTCGTTCGACTATTCCCGATTTCTCTGCGAGAGAGCGCGTTGTACATCTCGCTTTGCTTGTTTCTCCATGAGCGTGGCCCGCTTATCGTGCTCCTTCTTGCCTTTTGCAACAGCCAGTTCGACCTTCGCCTTTCCATCCTTAAAGTAAATAGATAGGGGAACTAAAGTCACACCGCCTTCTTTGCTGGTACCAATCAATTTCTCAATTTGATAGCCATGCAAGAGAAGCTTCCGCTCGCGCCTGGGAAGGTGATTGGTCCAACTTCCTTCGTCGTACTCAGGAATGTGCACTCCCTGAAGCCAAATCTCCCCATCTTTGACGATTGCATACCCGTCTACGAGTGAGGCACGGCCGGCGCGAAGTGACTTAACCTCAGTTCCCATAAGGACAATGCCGCATTCCATAGCTTCGACTATGAAGTAATCATGACGAGCCTTCTTATTCTGGGCAACGATTTGTGTTCCCTTTTCCCGCACCACGGCATCCTCCTTTCATCAGAGCAGAATTTCGACATCAGTAGGAGTACAGTCTACTTTCGACGAGTCATGTACTCCTCGGTGAATGCGACCGACGGTGAGTCTCACTTCTAAAGGTGCCTCTAATGAGTCCCCAAACACGATCACGACGACTTTAAATACTGCCTAAGGAGACACAGACTCTGTATTTCAGGCACTGTATTTCGGGCGCTAAATATCAAGCCGTCAATACAATGCTACGATGACTTAGATTTTAATCTCGCAAGTCCCCCTAAGACTTGAAGCGCACGCTTGGCAATCTCTTCATCTGTAGCAGCTAGATCTGGTTCGATCCCCACCCCATCAATGATCTGACCCGATGGAGTTCGATATTTTGCAACAGTAAGTTCCAGTTTCGATCCATCATTCAAAGTGATGAACTCCTGAACAGTTCCTTTACCCATTGAACGCTCACCGATGATCACAGCGCGATTTCGATCTTGGAGCGCCCCTGCAACTATTTCGGCAGCACTCGCTGAGTCTCGATCAATCAATACGACTAGAGGAGACTGGATACTCTTTTCACTCTTGGCCCGGTAAATCACTAGATCATCATTTACTTTTTGATAAGAGACAATCACCCCATCCCCTACAAAGAGTTCAACTACCTTTACCGCCTCACTCAGTTGTCCGCCCGGATTGCCCCTCAAATCGATAACCAAACCACGCTTGTGAGAAAGCCCCGAAAGCGCTTGACTCAGCTGGCTAGCTGTACCTAGATTGAAATTTGTAATCTTCGTAAGCACCACATCATCAGAAACTTGAGAAGCCGATACCGTCTCTCGACCCATTGTCACTTTGGCAACTGGCACCAAGAACTCACGTCCATCTCGATCAATCAGTAGATCTACTGACTTTCCTTCGGCTCCGCGAACAATGGCGAGCGCTGCTGGCAGAGTTACACCATCCAAGGAGTTCTCATTAATCGCAAGGAGTCGATCTCCAGGCTTTAGCCCTTTGCTTTCTGCGGGAGAGTTTGGTTGGACACTTGCGATCTCAATCCCACCCGTTCTGGCCCTTCGAAGCCATAACCCAAGCCCCGTATATTCATTGAAGAGTCGCTCATTGAATACATCCATGGTGGACTCGGGAAAATAATTCGACCATTCATCACCTGACGCCTTCAAGGCACCTTCGATGGCCGCTTGACGCAAACTTTCGAGAGAAGCGCCTTCGGGATCGATCGAAAAAATCTCGTCCAATGCTTGGTCGACCGGACCTGTTCTTTCATTGAGCCCTAAGGCGTAACCAAGGCCAAAAACTAACGATAGGGCTAAGAACCCAGCAATAAACTGCCTCATTCCAGCCCGCTCACGCCCACTTTCACTCACACCGTGATTCTAAGGGTGATAGAGCGGATGCCGAAATGCCTACGCATCTGCGCGGAAGGAGCCAGAAACACCCATCCAAAAACCTAGCGGTTGCCTGAATCTAGAACTAAACCTTCAGATATTTTCGAAGGGTCAAGACCGAAGCAAAGCCTGAAACAACTACACCAGTCAGCAATAGATATGCCGAAGCAACCCAGACATCGTTCCAGGTAAAGAAATTAGTGAATGTTAGAAGAGGTGCTATTCGATCATCCACGACGAATTTGAGTCCCGAAAGAATCCCTGTCGAAATCCCCCACCCAACAATCGCCGCAAATAGTCCTTCGAGTAAAAATGGCAACTGAATCGAAAAAGAGCTTGCGCCAACAAGTTTCATGACAGTCGTCTCCCGGCGACGGTTATATGCGGCAATTCGCAGTGTGTTGCTTATCAAAAGTGCTGCCGTTAGAACGCTCGCCAAACCTATGACTAAGGCGCCATCACGCAACACATTAAGGAGCGAGAAGAACTTTTCAAGAATCGCTCGCTGATCCTGTACAACATCAACACCAGGTCTGCCTGAGAATGCACTCTCGACAACTGCGAACTCCGTTGGGTCTTTGAGCTTCACTCTAAAAGACTCAGGCAACTGATCGACCGTAACGTTCTGAGCGATTGCTGAATCCTTGAATCTCTCCTGGAATCTTTGATAGGCCTCAGACTGTGACTCGTAGTAGACAGTCTGCACAACTGGAAGTTCTTGAAGATCTTGTTGAATCTCAAGTCGCTGCTCGGCTGTTACTGGTCCGCCAGCGCATGAGGGTGTTTCAGAGAGGGGCCCACAGAGGAAGATCGAGACTTCGATCTTGTCGTACCAGTAATCCTTCATGGTTCGCACTTGTGAGTTCGAGAGGAGCCCAATACCCAGGAGCGAGAGGGAGATAGCGACAGTGATGACAACCGCGAATGTCATTGTCAGGTTTCTTCGGAGGCCGATACCGACCTCGCTCATTACAAATCCGGCTCTCATTTATGCATCACCCTGTATATCCATAGACGCCTCGGACTTGGTCCCTAATGACATGGCCCGATTCCAACTCGATAACGCGCTTTCGCATCTGATCGACGATGCTTGAATCGTGGGTCGCCATAACTACTGTCGTGCCTTCACGATTGATTCGATCGAGCAATTTCATGATCCCAATGCTTGTGCCTGGATCCAGGTTTCCGGTCGGCTCATCAGCAATCAAAATAGCGGGTCGACTCACATAAGCACGTGCGATTGCCACACGCTGTTGCTCTCCACCGGACAATTCCCCGGGACGTCGATTAAGTTTCTCAGCAAGTCCCACTAGCTCGACAATTTCAGGAACCTCTCGTGCGATCTCTTTCTTAGTGTGACCAAGTACGTGAAGTGCGAATGCGACATTCTCAAAGACAGTCTTGTTGGGGAGCAATCGAAAATCTTGGAAGACAGTACCGACCTGCTTTCGAAGCTCCGGCACTTTCCAGTTGGATAAAGTCCCAAGATCCTTACCGGCTACATGAATTGTTCCCGAGGACGCTTTCTCTTCTCGAAGGACTAATCGAAGGAATGTGGATTTTCCGGAACCGGATTGCCCTACAAGGAATACGAATTCACCCTTGGCCACATCAATAGAGACATCGCTCAGTGCAGGTTTATCGGTCTTGGCATATGTCTTGGTGACATGCTCAAAGCGAATCATCTGCACCTCCCACAATCGCACATATCAGAATGCACTTATCAGAACGCCATTTACGCTTTCGAAATTGCGCTCCCGCTTGCGAATCCTACGGAAGGCACTGAGAAAATGTCGGATATGGGGCTATTTTGAAGTACGAGTTCTGCGCCAGCGAATCCCCGCATCAATGAATCCTGTGAGATCTCCATCGAGAACTGCCTGAGTGTTACCCGTCTCATAATCGGTTCGATGATCTTTCACCATTTGATAGGGATGAAGGACGTAGGAGCGAATCTGATTTCCCCATGATCCACCCGCATCACCTTTGAGTGCATCAATTTTCGCCTGCTCTTGCGCGTGACGTCGCTCTAAGAGTTTGGACTGCAAGACAGCCATGGCTGTCGCCTTATTTTGTAATTGCGATCTCTCATTCTGACAAGAGACAACGATCCCAGTCGGGATATGTGTAATTCGGACCGCCGAATCCGTCGTATTTACACCTTGCCCACCGGGGCCCGATGAACGATAGACATCGACTCGGATTTCCTTCTCATCAATCTCAATGGCATCGCTCTTATCAACCACGGGAACAACTTCAACTCCAGCAAAAGATGTATGTCTTCGACTATTGCTATCAAATGGAGAAATTCTCACAAGGCGATGTGTTCCCTGTTCGACCGAGAGCGAGCCATAGGCATATTCGCCCTCCACTTTGAACGTCACTGATTTAATTCCGGCCTCTTCACCGTAAGAGGTATCAAGTACTTGAGTGCGGTAGCCCTTCTTTTCACAATAGCGAAGGAACATTCGCATGACCATCTCCGCCCAATCCGAAGCGTCCACACCTCCTGCCTCTGAACGAATCGTCACCAGTGCATCACGATGATCATATTCACCATTAAGAAGGGTCTCGATCTCTAACTCGGATACATCGTCCTTCAATGAATTTAACTCAGCAAGGGCATCTTGGAATGCGCCTTCATCCCCTTCGTCACGAGCCAATTCAAATAAAAGTGGCAACTCCTCGATACGGCGTCGCAGTTGCGTCAATAGATTCAATTCGCCTTGAACTCGAGAAAGTTCTGAGGTCACCTTCTGCGCATTATCACTGTCGTTCCAAAGGTTGGGGTCAGAAGCCGTTGTCTCAAGAGAAGCTTTGCGTTGTTGCAGCTTGGCGAGGTCTTTCACAGACTCAATCGACGTAAGCAAAGTCCCAATAGCCGTACCCTCTTTGAGTAAATCAGGGATTTGATCAAGCCACTTTGTTGTAGCAGCACCGTGGCCTTCACTCGTTTGCTGTTTTGACTCGCTCACGGGGGCATTCTAGGTGGCGCTCTATCGCTCAGAATCAACTCGGGCTCAGAGAAGCCGGAAACTCCCTAGTTTGGCGAGAAGTTGTCAGTGGCATGGCGTTGTCAGTGGCATGGCGTTGTCAGTGGCATGGCGTTGTCAGTGGCATGGCGTTGTCAGTGGCATGGCGTTGTCAGTGGCATGGCGTTGTCAGTGGCATGGCGTTGTCAGTGGCATGGTGAGCAAAGTTGTGAGTTTTCAGCAATTGCCCTCATCGAAGCTACTTAACCTCCAACAACAGATCCGACAACGACAGTCACGCTCTGATCCATAAACTCAAAGAAGTCAACACCTACAAAGGTGACCGGAAAGGGAAGAGTAACCCGCGCCGTCACTGTGGAGCGCAGGCTCACCCCATCACAAGATAAGTGAGTTATCAAAGGCAGGGGTGGCTGACCTTTGCCCGGGTTCAGGTTTTGATTAAGAACCCAATTCTGTCGAAACTTCTTAGGGAATTCTTCACTTGCTTTGGCGCAATCGATAGGCAGAAGTAAGCGTTCATTCCCCGAGGGACCGGAGAATCTATTCTTTGAATTAAAACCAAGATAGTAGGACCTCTCGTCTAAATTCTGGCTTGCACTTTGGAGAGCTGACTCAACAACAAGTATCAAGTGGCGCCGCTCTATGTAATAGTGGGTGACATTAATCAAAGTGAATGTCAGTATTAAAGTTACTAGGAAAAAGAAAATTGAGAGTGGAATCATGCTTCCAGAAGTTTCTCTGAGAAATTTCTTCACTCGCAACTCCGCGGTGTTCACTTCACTCCTTCAAGCCAATCAAATCAATCGCATCTCTGATCTTCTCCAGCCACGAAAGTGAGTCTTCGAGTTCTTGCATCTCTGAAGTCTGCTTCGAGTTGAGATCATTTGGACTGAATCCAGCCTCACCCGGGATCCAACGACCCGTCCCCACTGCAACAGCAACTCGGACCTTGCCTGACGGATTGACGAGAGTTAGCTGGACCAGGTTGTTTGGTTGAATGCAAGGGCTTGCTTTACAGATAACGCTATAAGAACTCGCTTCGCCTCCGCCCAAAGCTAGAACCTGCCTTACACGTAAGTGACCAGTTGACGTGTTGGGAGCACTGACGAATGCCCGCAGGGCCGTTCGTGCGAGCTGCATACTCTCGATCTTTGCGCTTCCGATTTCGCTGACCTGGCCAATCAGGATAATCAGAGGCAGAAAGAGTGGAATAACCCAGAGTACAAATTCAGCACTCGCTGAACCTCTTTCACTCACAAAATGACTGAGTCGACTTGATCCCTTTTTCAATTCGTGTAGACCTCGCTAAGTGAAATCCTTCGGTGTCGAAATAGAGCTCCCTGCAAAGAAGTACCTGAGATCAGTCGAGAAAAGTTTGCCAATAGTGGGATTTCTTTCGACTCCTCAACTACAGTGATAAATCCTCCACCAGCGAGAGGAAGGTGCTTAAGGGTCGAATTGGATCCGGTGGACCATATATCTCCCTTGATTGCCACCGTATTGGTTAGCCCTTCAATAGAACTGACTCGACCAACTTGCCATAAGGCGAGAGCCGTCAGCTGTAACGTCAACAAGAAAAGAATGGTCAATGGAATTATTGTTAGATGAGACTCAACGCTTCCTCTCTCCTCTTTAATGAACGAAAGTGCCCGCTTTCTGATCAACGTATGTTGCTCATCGAATCAAGGCTATTCTTCAAGATTAAGTTGAGCTTCGGGGCAGCAATTGCCCATATTGCAGTAACTAGACCAGTTGTCATCAGTACGACCAGAACCCACCCAGGAACGTCGCCACGCTCTTGAGCGAGAAGAGTTCTCAGCCTGACTAATGGACGAGTTTGTCTCATCCTTCGATTTCCTAATCTCACATTTAGTAAGTCAAAGACGAGTGAGGCCAGTGCAAGAACTAGCTTCCCCAGCATTACTAGTTGTTGAATTATTGCGCTAAATGCTTTGGGCAACCGAGTCTTCTTCATAAGACCTGTTTGCTCTCTGTTTTCAACCATTATCTATTTGTCCTCTCTAGCCTTGGGTGTATTTAGGTTTTTATCCTGCGATCAGAGTCAAAGAATGACTCGTTCTGCCATTCCCTCGTTCTGCCATTGCTCTCCCAGTTGCTCTCATAGAACCCGGCTAGCCCAAGATCGAGACTAGGTTGCTGTAAGAAGGCCAGAGGGCAAAAAGAATTGATATCGGAAGAATGAGAAAGACGACGGGGATGAGGAGCGCAATCTCAGCTTTTCCAGCCCGTCGAAGCAGAAGTATCTTGCTTTGGTTTCTACTTTCAGCGATGAGAGAGCGAAGCGACTGCCCCATAGAACTTCCCCGCTCCATGCCGATAATCACGGCATCGCTGAACCGACGGAGTTGATCTGACCCTCGAGGAATAATCACATCATCCATGGCGCGCTCTACGGAGCGACCTTTTTCGACTGCGAAGACAACTCTTGCGATGACTTCCCGAGTGGGCGACTTCGTCTTTCCTTCAGAAAGGCTTTTCATCGCACTTAAGACACTCATACCTGACGAAATCAAGATATGAAACATCTCTAGAAATTGAGGTAGTTCAAGCTCTATCCGTTCGATTTCGGCTTTACGTGCCCACTCAAACCTTCTTGCGAGAATGAATTTTGCTGCCGCAAATGTCAGTAGAAGGAGTGCCATTGAGAGAAAGAGATTTCGCACCATTTGACCAAGAAGCTCTCGATACGTCTCTGCCCCAACGCTTGCACCAATCACAACCACAGCATTGAGAGCTAGCCCAATGTAGATAAGGGACTTAAAGTGAAGCTTCTCCCTCAATTCGCCAGGCACACCAACAAGTTCATCGAGAAGATAATCAGCACCTAAAAGGATTAGGGGTATGACTATCAACGTCGCCAGAATCGCACTCTCACTCTCGACGAGTGAAGCTGGCATAAAATCAACTGAGCGCACGAGGCACTTCGGGCAGTCGTCCAGCAAGGTTCATCCAGATATAAGCGATAGCAGTCAGCACCAAACCAAGACCAAGAATGTAGATCCCGGTATCGGTCGAGAATGCGGCACGAGTTGATGGTTGGCTCGTAAGAATCAGCAGGAGAAGCCAGGGTGCAATTGCCGCCAGTGATGCTGAGGATCTAACCCAACCATGTCTGGCTTCGATTTCAGAACGAAGTGCATTCTCCTGTCTCAGAAATTCCCCCAATGTCCGCAAAATCGGACTCACATCAGAGCTTCCTGTCACTCTCGCCAATGCAATAACTCCCAGCACTTGATCGGCTCCCGATGTGTGAAATTCCCCCCGCGCCCTCTTCATCACTTCGGCAAAAGATGCTCCGGAACTCATCTCCGAGGAGATATCTTGAAAGTGCGTCTTGAATCGCTCCGGCCCTCGAATCGAAAGATCGCTCAGAGTCTGCTGTAGCGAAACTCCTGAGTTGACTCCGGAAAGCAAATGATCAATCACCATGGGCCAACCCTCTCGTTCGTCCTTGATGATTTTCGACCTTCGATAGCGGATGACTTCCGTTGGTATTGCTATCGCTATCACTGAAAGAGAGATTGCGAGAAGAGCTGAACCGAGAATCGCCCAAATCATTACGCCAAGCACACAAATAGCTATCGCATACTGCCACTTATGAAATTCTGCTTTAGGACGAAGGCTCTTCATTGATGAGCCTTATCGCTTAGGTTGACCTCTTCTTCAATCTGATAGATCTGATGCATCTCGATGACGTTGCCTTCTAATCTTCCAGTCACTTCACTGATCTCGCGAAGTCTTCGCTCACCTGACTTGGAATCAATGCCGACATGAATGACATAGTCGATAGAGCGGGCAACTGTTGGAGCAATGAAATCTGATGAGATGTTTTCTCCTGCAAGAAGTGGAAGAGTCTGAAGCTTTCGCACTGCATCGCGAGCAGAATTGCCATGGATGGTTGCCATGCCCGGAATCCCAGAATTCAGAGCGATCAGGAGATCGAGCGATTCTGCCTCGCGAATTTCACCGACCACCAATCTCGATGGTCGCATGCGCAGTGACTCCTTGATCAGATCGCGCAGACTTATCTCTCCCGTGCCCTCGAGAGATGCGCTTCGCGTCTGCAAAGAGACCACATCCGGAAGTACGCAGCGAAGTTCAAAGACTTCTTCAATCGTTATAACTCGCTCGTATTGCGGAATCTCAGCGATGAGGGCGTTAAGCAGAGTGGTCTTACCCGCTTGAGTAGAGCCACTGACCAATATGTTCCCTCGACTGAAGACGATGTCCCTCAGGATCTTCGTTACTTCACTCGGGAAAGAGCCCACCTTGCAGAGTTCATCGAGGTTCTTTCCACTCATAAGATGTTTTCGGATATTTACCGCCCAGTGCTCAGCAGTCACATCCGGAATAGCAACATGCAAACGACTTCCGTCGGGAAGTCGTGCATCAACGAACGGATGAGAACGGTCAAGTCTTCGCCCACCCCACATTAAGCACCGCTCGACAAGATTCTCAACAAGCTCCGGGGTCATGAGGACATTAGTCAATTCAGTTCTTCCAAATCGCGAAATGAAGACTTTTTGTGGCGAATTGATCCAAATCTCTTCGACGGTTGGATCAACCATCAGATTGTTGATTGCACCAAAGTCCATGCCCAAAGACGGCTGGACTCGATTTCTATCAAAGCTGTTGCTCGTCATCATCAGTGACTCGAGAGGTGCTTGTTGACCAGTAGCCGAGGTACTCATTGTTTGGATCGGCGAAGGCCAGATGGGTGTATTTGCTGGAGGAGGTGATCCGAAAAAAGTGACTGTGGCTGGTGGGATAAATGAGGGGGGATTTAAGGGTGAAGCTGGTGGGATCAATGAGGAGGGAGTTAGGGGTGAAGCCTGGAAAGGAGAGAAGGAAGACTTTTGAATGCCTGGTAAATCTGAATTGTCACTAGTGCGACTATTTCTTCTTGCCCACCAGGTATCAGGTAGTAACGACATTGGCGGAGGATAAAAGAGTTCACAAATCCATAACTTGGATATCCACAGCTACCAGAATCGCATTCACAACATTTTCAATCAAGAAAAGAGGGCCTTCCAGTGACTGCTACAAATCTGCTGACACTATATTCGAACATATCCTAATCGTTCAAACAGGGCTAGCTATTACTAAACCCCAGCCCGTTACAGATTACTAAACTCCAGCCCGTTCCAGAAAGTCAAGCAGACTCTCTCCCACTTCTCTTTCGAAGTAATCGATATCCACATAAGTAGATGGACTCTCAGAATCAGCGACAAATCTGGTAGGCAAACCCGAACCAGACGGTATATCTGGAGCATTGGATTGATACGGCGATTGACTATTTTCTGTGTCCAGAAACTTACTGATTTGATCTGAATAACGCTTTGCAATGGCTGCGTACTTATAATCAAGTGCAGATTCTGAAGCCTCTTGTTCGAACTCTGGGCTTGTATCTACACCCAAGACAATCACAAAAGTCATTCTCCCCAGCCGAGAAATAATTTCTTCTGAACGAGTTGCGCTACGTAAAAGTTGGGCAAGGGTTATCAGCTGTGCTGCGGTCGTTGCCAGTGGTGTTCTGCTTCTTAGAGTGAAGGTGATGAGAAGCAGCTTTCGATTCACTTTTCTATCTGTCGAGGCGATTTCTCTATTGAGCATGAGATAGAAGATTTCTGGCGCATCTAAACCTGTCAGGCGATCCACTCGACCATCGTTTACAAAGTCAATATCACCCAAAGAATCAGTCTCATCTGTGATTCCAGTCCCATCACTTTCTGCCAACACCGCATCTAAGAATTCCCCTGCATCTTCACGGGATTCTTCATGAGAATCTTGATGAGAATCAAAACGAGGCGCTTGGCTTCTTTCATCGCTCACAGATGGCAGAGTACTTGTCGATCAATATCGTGGGTAGGGCTCCATAGTAGATTTATGCTGTGTCTGAGATCAGGAAAGCGTCTTCAAATCCAGATTGGCTCTACCGACTTGCCTCAAGTCTTGCGATAGTTGAAGGTCTCATAGTTGCTGGATTGGGATCGTTCCTAGTGCTGAATTCATTCTTCTCTGATATTGAAGAACCAAGCGCGTGGCTCGCTGAGATTGCCTTTGCAGCCCTTGGCGCAACTGGATTGATTATTGCGGGAATTGGATTGAGGAGAAGAAAGAACTGGGGGCGTGCACCCGTTGTGATTGCAAACCTTATTGCGCTACCAGTTGCCTATTACCTCTGGACTAGCGACCAGAAGATAGTGGCGATTCTCCTCGGGCTCATCGCATTGCCGGCGTTAGTCAGTTCGTTGCTTGCGATTCCTCAGCGCTAAATCTCGACACTAACAACATCTACTATCGAGCCTCACTCGCAGTTAGGCCTTTTTGAATCCCGTCGGACAACGTTTTGCATTGACTGTGATCTTCTTCTTCCCATTTGTACAAATAAGTTTTGCAACTTTGGTTACAACTTCTTTTACTTTATTCACATCTATCGGTTTGTTCTCTGCTACAGCCTTCGCAGCCTCTTTTACCGTGGCAACATCGACGTCACCAATCAAATCTTTGATGGCATCGGCTGAGAATTCACCAGATGTGATGGCCTTTTGAAATGCATCGCGTTGCTCTGGCGTCAACTTCGCAAGAATCGCAGGGTCAGTGGCGCCTTTTGCCAACATCTCAGCAAAGCCGTCAGGTAACTTTCCTGACTTCTGAGCCTCTTCCAACATCTTCTGCTGCTCTGGCTTCAAATTCTTCAATAGCGATGAGAGCAAACCTTGAGCCTGGCTTGCAATGGCGCCGAGATCAACAGTTGGCGTACTCCCGCCCGAGGGAGCTGCTCCCGCAGCCGCCTTGGCTTTCTCTAAAGCTTCACGAATCAATTTTTGTTGCTCTTCAGGAAGGTTCTTTATCTGGTCCTCAGTCAAAGTAAGCGTGTTACCCATTGTCGTTGCTCCACCGGGCAGAGCGGGGATTCCGCCAGGTGCCGCACTAGCTCCACCCGGTACTGAAGTAACTCCGCCAGGAAGTGCGCTAATGCCAGAGGGTAGTTGTGGCAAAGATGGAGTCTGATTCGCTCTGGCAGAAGGTAGAAAAGTTAGAAAAGAAAACGAAAGCGCTCCCACTATGACAAAAGCAATTTGCCTAAAGAAACTTCCGAGCGTATTCATCAACTAATCTCCATCACTCGCTCAGGACTAACTATATCCCGTGAAGAGTTAAAAGAGGGAGGGCCGGCGGGAAGCGAAACTGGTGAGGCGAAGAAGCTTTCATACTTAATGAAGACTGAGAGTCAAAAGCCCCGACTTCTCACTCCTAGTCGGGGCTTTGACCTCTTTTTGGCAACTTTGATCAGTTATCCGTTGGAGCTACTTCCTGAACTCGGCGATGTTGATGCCTTTGGAGCGGGTCGCTCAGGTTTGGCTGGTCGCACCGGAGCAGTTGGTTTTGCGGAGACTTTGGCGAGGGCGTTCTTGCGGGCCTCAGCAAATGCATCCTTCGCAGCTTTCTTTGCTTCCTTAGTTGTCGCACTGGCTAGAGATGCTTTAAGAACTTCACTTGCAGCCTTTACTTCCGCATTCGCAGATTGTCGTGCGCTCTTCCACGCATTCATCTCACCTTTGAATACTTCGAGTGCAGCCTTGTATTGCGCCACGGCCGCCTTGTACTCAGCAACTTTTGCTTCATTAGCTGCCTTGCGAGCTTCCTTATCGGTTGTTGCTGATGCCGAGACTCCTGTAATTGCTGCGAATACAAGTGCAAGTGCGATCAGTGGAGAAAAGAACTTCTTCATACGCTATACCTTCCGTATCATTCAGTTAAAGCTTGGTCCAGAAGTTGAACCATGAGACAGAATGTAAATCGAAATTTTAAGGAATTCGTGTGAATCTATGGTGACTCACTTGTCAGTTTGAGTTCGAATCAATCTTCAACACATGAAAATCGCTACGTAGAAGTTAAGCACGCAAACTTAAACTATCTAGCGCTTCGTGGGCCGTTCAGGCAGAACTGGAAGTAGCGGGAGGTTTCGAATTGCTTCATCACGGGAGAGTGTGGCTATTGAAATCTCGGCCAGTCGCTGCGTCTCTCGAAGGGCTCGCGAAGTACTTCGGTCATTTTTCAAAGCATCGTATTTGATCTTGATAGCCCTGAGATCCTCTTTGAACTTCATGTTGATGGAGCGAAGGCACTCATTACGTTCTCGAAGGGCCTCTTTATAGGCTCCTGCTAACTCTCGAAAATCTTTAGGAGTGCGTCGAGTTGATCCCTGATACTGCGACGCTAGATCCAAATAGGCTCCGACTTCTACCCCGCACTCAGAACTCTCTTCACTTCGATTATCATCAGCATTGACAGCATTAGCTGAAAGCTGAAGGACTGCTACTGCTAAGACTAAGAAAGTCCATCGAGTAAATGGCGCACGCGATCTCATGAGAGTAAACCTCTGCTTTTGGCCATAAGAAGAGTATGGAACCATTTTGTGTGAAATCTCTGTGAATGAGGAAAGGGGAGTGTGGCAAAGATGCAGAACACGTACTCTTTGCAGGTGCCTCAGGCGAAGTCGCGGATATTGGTTGTTGAAGACGAAGAGGGAATTCTCTCGCTCTTGGAGCAGACACTTCGAATCGCGGGCTTTGAACCCATTACGGCTAGCACCGGTGCGCAGGCCCTCACCCTCATCCGTAAAGAAGAAATCGATTTAGTTCTTCTTGATATAAATTTGCCCTTGCTCGATGGCTTTCAAGTTCTCTCCAAAATTCGTCAGACCCATCCCAGCATGCCAGTCATCATGTTGACCGCTCGTCAGGACAAACGTGATGTGATCGAAGGCTTTAACCTCGGCGCTGATGACTATGTCGTCAAACCTTTTAGTGTTGAAGAAGTTATAGTGAGGATAAATGCGCTGCTTCGTCGAAGTGCTCCCATGGATGATGAAAAAGTTTTGACTCTCGGACCAATCTCACTTTCGCAGAAGACTCATGAGGTGAAATTCCATGATGAGTCCGTCGCACTCTCTCGAACCGAGTTCAATCTCTTACAACTACTAATGGAAAATCCCCGCCGAGTCTTGAGTAAAGAATCGATCCTCAAACAAGTCTGGGGTTACGATTTCCTTGCCGCGACAAATGTCGTCGACACTTACATCTCCTATCTCAGGAAAAAGTTGCATCGAGACGGTTACGAAGGAATAAGGACCGTACGCGGCGTCGGCTTCCAGATGAGAGAATCGTGATGTGGGACTTCAGCAGAGACTGACCCTTTTCACCCTCGCCTTGGTGACGGTCCTTTCAGCGGTCCTCGGTGGAAGTCTCATTCAAAATGACTTTAACTCAGCAGTTAGTGGAGTGAGTACAGACCTCAAAATAATCCAGGATTCTGTTGATCTCAGCAAGACCGACAAGATCACGACAGCTCTCTCGCTAGCGCAAAATAGACGAGTCCCTGTAACGATTCTCTTGAAAGATGAGACCGGGGAATTCACGGAGGTGAGTGAACCTTTTTCTAACTATCCACTAACTTCGATCTCTGCAAAGTACGACAAAATGAAGCCTCAGCAGATTCATCGAGTTGATGGCTACCTTTTCACTTCGGTGCCAGTCGAAGGTGATGCTTCACTTCTACTTATTGCAACTATCCAAAGATATGTCGATGAGAGAAACAAGAACATCTTTTTCTTACTCATATTCCTGGTTTTCATAGTCATCATCGCTCTCCTTCTTTTGAGGCTGGTGATTTCTCGAGATGTTGCCCGGGAGCGAGAAGCGATCGAAAGCGAAGAGCGACTGAAAAGCGAAGCCAGCCAAAAGGCAGCGCTTCTGGATTTCGCTGGTGATGCCTCTCATGAACTTCGCACACCGCTCACGGTCCTCAAGGGCTACCTAGAGCTTGGCTCCAATAAGCGAATTGATCTCAATGACGCTGCCACCCTGGAGAAATTGATCAAAGAAGCCAACCGTATGGAGGGAACAATCTCTCATCTTCTACAAGTATTCGAATCACAAACGGTTCCGGGGGGAGAAGCAGAGCAAGTTGATCTCAGTGCTTTGCTCACTAAGACGGTTGACTCTTTTCAGGAAACTCATCCCAAGCGGCAAGTGGATAGGGAGATTCAAAGCGTTCTGCTTCTTAATGCAGAATCTGAATTACTCCTTCGAATATTCAACAACGCTCTGATGAACATCCATCGACACACCATGGAAGGTGACAGAGTCTTGGTTCGAGCCAAAAGTGAAGGTGGTGAAGTAACTGTTGAATTCCATGATGCTGGTCCTGGATTTCCTGATGGAAACTACAACAAAAAATCTCGATTATTTTCTCGATTCGACCCATCAAGATCTCGAGTCACTGGAGGATCTGGGTTGGGTCTTAGCATCATGCAAGCCGCTGCGGAAAGTCTTGGCGGTTCACTAGCTATTGAGCAGAGTGAACTGGGCGGAGTTTTGGTCACTCTGTATCTTCCGCAAAGGTAATCTGCAAAGTTAATCCTTAATGGTAACCCGCAAAGGAGAAGTTTCCTTTGCCTGTTAAGATGAACCAATGACTCCTTTCGAAGTTTTGAAAGCGGGCCTTCGGTTACTCAATCCGCGTGAGCGCGCATATCTTGGCGTAGTCGTAGTGATTCAGATCTTTATCGGCCTTATTGACTTGGTGGCGCTTGCCTTTGTTGCTGCTCTTGGCTCGCTTGGTGCTACTTACGTTTCGGGTTTTGCGCTACCAGAGAGCATCAGGCGGGTAATCGAAAATCTGGGTCTCGGAGATTTGCCCACACAGCAACTTTTGGTTGTCATTGCCATGGCTACGGGATTCCTCTTCGTATTTCGCTCAGCGGCAACACTAATTCTTACTCGAAGAATTGCCCTCTTCTTAGCTAATCGACAGACACGAATATCAGTCGAGCTGGCCAAAAAGATTTCTACTACCTCTTACGCATGGCTGAAGCGCCGAGATCTCAACGAGGTCATCTATGCGACCACTGATGGAGTCTTGTCTCTGATGTTGGGAGTAATTGGAAATTTCATGAATGTCTTGGGAGAGGCATTTTTTCTTATCTTGATCCTGATTGGGCTGATTATCGTTGATCCAGGAACAGCACTGGTGACTTTGATTTTCTTTTCACTATTAGGTGTTGGAAGTTACCGACTGGTGCGGTCCTATGCCACTCGTCTCGGCCACGAATCTGCCAAATTCTCGATACATGGAAGAAACCAGATATCTTCAATGCTCCTTGCTTACAAGGAGATCTATGCATTTCAACGTCAGCAAAAGTTCCTTGATGACTTTGTCTCAACTCGCCAGGTAGCTACCCAGGCACAAGGTAAGGCCACTTGGCTACAACAAGTCCCGAAGGCGAGCGCGGAGGTGGGATTAGTAATCGGTGGCGCAGGACTCATTGGACTTCAAGCCTGGCAAAGTGATGCAGCAACTGGACTTAGTACCCTTCTAGTTTTTCTCGCCGCCGCGAGTCGACTCACGCCCTCCCTCCTTCGCATCCAAACTTCATTTCTCTCGTATCGAAATTCCTCCGGAGGGGCCGAAATAACTTTGAGGACTATGGCAGCTCTCGAAAAGGCTGATACAGAACCGGTTGAGATTGCAGAAGGCGCTAGCCGAAGTGAATACAACTCCCTCGAAGTCGAAGTTTCGAACCTAAGCTTCAAGTATCCAGATGGAAATGATGAAGTTCTTTCCAGTATTACCTTGAACATCGATCCTGGAAGTTTTGTGGCCCTTGCTGGCTCATCAGGATCAGGAAAGACCACTCTTGCAGATATTTTGATCGGAATTTATGCCGGTAGCACTGGTTCAGTTCGCTTCAATGGAACACCCAATCGCGAATGGGTCAAAGCAAATCCAGGTGGTATTGGATATGTACCGCAGAGTCCTTACATTCTTGGTGGAGACTTCATAACGAATATTGCCCTTGGTATCCCTGAAGAAGAAGTTGACTTGAAACGCATAGATGAAGTCATCGCAAAAGCTCAGCTCACAGACTTAGTGCGATCGATGCCCGACGGACTTCATACCGATCTCAGCAACTTTGGTTCAAGACTTTCCGGTGGCGAGAAACAACGGCTCGCACTAGCAAGGGCGCTTTATACAAGTCCAAGCCTTTTGATCATCGACGAGGGAACTAGCGCACTTGATGGACGTACTGAGTTCGAGGTGACTCGGGCAATCCTTGGTTTACGCAACACTCTCACGATAATCGTTATCGCGCACAGACTCGCTTCAATCAAGGAAGCTGACAAGATCTTCTTCCTCGATAAGGGACGTCTCATTGCAAGCGGAGACTTTAAGACATTACGTGAGAATTCGAAGGAGTTCCAGGAGCAGGTTTCCTATATGAATCTGGACTAGGAACTACTGGTTAACCTAAAAGCTGTTTAGCCAATCCCAAGTTGATGAATCCGTGCAGCTGCGTGGGATTGATTACGTACTCGCAATCGCTCATAGAGTTTTATCGTTTCGTAACGAATCGTCGCTTCGCTAAATCCAAGTTCTTTCGCGATGCTCTTGTTTGTCATTCCATCAGCAATCATCTTTGCAATAACTACCTGACGATCACTAAGACCCATTGCGCTGAGTCCTGTACTTTCTCGCTCAGGAACCGAAAGTCCTCCCTGATTTGCTGGCTTAAGCAGTATCAATTGTGCAACTCGTGCCACTGCTTCTAAGAAGTCGATGAGCCTCTCCTCGTTGCCCCACTCAATAGATTGACTCTTCGTGAAGGTCATCGCAAAGACACCATTAACTACGCCTGAACTGATCAGTGGGATGTAAATAGCAGGACCAGGTTCGGGTGATGAAGGGCTTGAAGTTTGACTCAAGTCTGGATAGCGCTGGAGGAATTCATCCGCTGAGGCAATCTCAAGGATCTCCTCGGTCCGCGCCGCATCAGAGACTGGATGGAAAGAGTCTCTACTGAGTCGCACCCTGCGCATCTGCTCAAGGGAAAGCCCATGTCCTCCCGCGTGAACAAGGTAGCCCTCACTATCGAATATGAAAATTTCACTGCATCTCAACCCTGGAGAAATCTCTAAGTCCTGATGAAGTTTTCTCAGGAACTGCTCGACCGAAACTCCAGAGGCAACGGCATCGAGGTAACCCTTGAGCCACTTAAGACCAAGGGTCGACCCCGATGTCCCTACCCAGGAAGGTGCCACCTCGATTGCCACACCCAACTCACCGCAAAGTGGGGCCGGATTTATGCACCTTAACTCAACGAAAAACTAGGCCCTTTGGCTCCTTCGCTCACCGCTAACGATGACTCCCAGGTAGGTAAGGCAAATTCCAGTTATCAATGCCGCCCCAACCCCATTCGATGTCTCCGGGTGAAAGAAGTCAACAATGAGGGAACCGAGAAGTTGTCCACCCACACTCAAAACCGTAAAAATCAATACACCTAGATGTTGAACTATAAGAGCAGTAAAAGCGATGTAGATAACTCCGATAACGCCTCCCGTAAAGATCCACCAAGGGCCGGTTGGCAATGATGAAAGTGAGAAACCATTTTCACCAGGAGAAATTAAGATCGCAACAAATAAGAAAAGAAGTAAAAAGAGCGTTCCCATAATGAAGTTGAGTAGCGAGGTTGCAAAACTCTCTTTGGCAAATTCGTTAATCTGGCCGTTGAGCGCTCGTTGAACCCCAACAAAAGCACCTGCCAGGAGTGCAAGGAGCACCGTGAAAAAAGAGAAGTTGCGATCATCAAGTCGATCAATTACTGAGACGAAGACAGCAAGCACAGTCACTGCGGCCGCACCGATCCGCCTTGCAGTTATCGTCTTGGGGCCGCCACCAGTGATTCCTATGCGATCAACGAGAAGTGAAACCACCGCTTGTCCAGCTATGGATGCAACGGAGTAGATTGCGACTCCGATAAGCGGAACGATGTTTGTTTGTATCGCAACAAAAGATCCCCCGAGCATTCCTGCAAAGAGTCGCCACTTAGGTAAAGATCCTGCCTTTACTGCAACGAAAATCTCCCTCATTCCCTTCTTGATCCGAGGAGTAAAGATTGCGACAGTGGAGATGATGAGCAGCCCTGAGGAGAAAGAGATCAAAGCCGCCTGCAAACTGTTTCCAAGTTCTACCGAGAGTTCGCCATTTGCCCTTGCCTGCAACGCGATCATCACGCCCGAGAGAATGGCCAAACCCTCAAGTCGTGCCTTCGAGGGGACCTTCACTTTCTCATAGTAAATGTTGCGAGTTAGACTCCCCTTCATGTCCCCGGCTCGACCGACACTCAACAAAATCATCCTCTTTTATGGGTTCACCCCACTCGCCGACCCTGAAGCAATCCGACTCTGGCAGCGAGATCTCTGCGAATCACTCGAACTTAAAGGTCGTATTTTGCTATCACCACACGGAATCAATGGCACGCTTGGTGGCAATCTCAATCAATTGAAACGCTATGTCAAGAAGACTAAAGAATTTCAGGGTTTCAAGAAGATTGATTTCAAATGGTCTGAGGGCACTGGAAATGATTTTCCAAGACTAAGCGTCAAAGTCCGATCAGAACTCGTCACATTCGGTCGTCCTACGGAGATCACAGTCGCTGAGTCAGGGGTTGTCGGCGGTGGAAAACATCTGAAACCAGAGCAAGTCCACCGACTAGTTGAAGATCGAGCTGATGAAGTTATCTTCTTTGACGGGAGAAATGCATTCGAGGCGAAGATTGGGCGCTTCAAGAATGCCGTCGTACCAGATACCGCAACAACTCGTGACTTCATAACGGAAATAGAGAGCGGAAAGTACGACCACTTGAAGTCCAAGGCGATTGTCACCTACTGCACGGGTGGAATACGTTGTGAGGTGCTCTCTGCCATCATGAAGGAGAGAGGCTTCGATGAGGTTTATCAGATTGAGGGTGGGATCGTCCGCTACGGCGAGAAATACGGCAATGACGGTCTCTGGGAAGGTTCGCTCTACACATTCGATGCCAGGATGAGCATTGATTTCGCTCCGAACGCCGCTCTGATAGGAAGATGCGACACCTGTGGCGGACAAACCAAAGACTTTCACAATTGCATTGACCCTTCATGTCACGAAAAACTTCTTCTCTGTACTGATTGCGCAAAAGATCCGATTAAAAGAAGATGCCCAACGCTTCACAGAGCAAACTACGATAGAGAGTTGATTGGATGAGCCTTCATATTGCAGCCAAGCCTGGAGAAGTCGCTGAACGGATCCTTCTCCCTGGTGATCCCCTTCGCGCAAAGTGGGTAGCCGAGAATTTCCTCACCGATCCGGTTCAATATAACTCGGTTCGAAACATGTTTGGCTATACCGGCTCCTACAAGGGCGAGCGAGTATCGGTACAGGGCAGTGGAATGGGGCTTCCCTCAATCTCCATCTACGTCCATGAATTATTCACCGAATACAACGTTCAGCGTGCGATTCGGATCGGAACTTGTGGCGCAATCCAAGATGAGACAAAGGTCGGAGATTTGATACTTGCTCTATCGGCTTCCACTGACTCCGCGGTAAATCGAAGAGCTACCAATGGACTCGATTTTGCTCCACATTGTGACTTTCATTTACTCAAATCCGCCTACGAGGTTGCGAAGAAGTTCCGAGTCCATGTCGGAGGCGTCTCTTCGATGGACCAGTTCTACGACACGACTGATGCACTAACAAAACTTCGTGAATACAACGTTCTCGCGTTGGAGATGGAGGCGAGCGCCCTTTACACATTGGCTGCACGCTTCAAACGCCAAGCCCTCGCGGTCCTCACCGTCTCTGATCACGTGATCACTCACGAGGCGATGGATGCAACATCACGTGAGCGCACGCTTAAGGAAATGGTCGAAGTCGGTCTTGAGGCCTTGATCTCTTAGAAGATTGCTTGAGTCAAAAAACCCAGCGGAGATAACAAGGCAATCAACTAGACAATCAACTAGACAATCACCTAATCGAACAACTAATCAATCACCCTTGCCAAGCTGCCATCTCTTTTTCGAATGGGTCAAGGCCCATCGGGCCAAGAGCTAAGGCGAACTTATGGAACGCTTTAAGAGAGAACTTGGCGCCTAATCGCTTCTTCGCATCTTCTCGAGTCTTCATCCAAACCCGCTCGCCTACTTTGTAGGAGATTGCTTGCCCAGGAAGGCCTAGATATCTATCGACCTCACTTCGCGCCGAGACTTCATCAAGGAGTGCTCGATCTCGAAGGACTAAGAATGCGCTCTCTGCATTCCAAGGCGTTCCATCTGGCCCTTCACATCCAAGATGCATTCCAATATCAACAACGACTCGAGCAGCGCGAAGTGCTTGTGCCGAGAGATAACCCATTTCATACCCAGGATCCGAAAATGCACCTAGTTCATCCATCAAACGCTCTGCATAAAGCGCCCAACCTTCGCCATGACCTGAAGTCCATGCTTCATTCCGTTGATAACGATTAAGTCGATCAGTTTCAACCATAGATGTCGCTACTTGCAGGTGATGACCTGGGACTGCTTCGTGGTACCAGGTGGATGCGATATGCCAGAAACTGAACTTCTCTTTCCCCATTGTTGGAAACCAAGTAGTTCCCGGACGAGAAAAGTCCTCGGAAGGACCCATGTAATAGGCAGCGGATGCACTTCCTTCTGGAGCTAACCTGCAATCACAGAACTTTATCCTCTCGTCGATATCGAACTCGGCACCATCTAGTCGCTTCACTGCCGCATCAACAAATTCTCGCAAGCGTCGAAGCAATTCTTCAGAACCGTTTATGACATATCGGGGATCGTCCTCGAGGCGATCTGCCACCTCACGAAGAGTCTTTGCATCTGGATAGAGCCGAGTCGCGACCTTCCACATACGATCATTGATTCGATCCAACTCTTCCTTGCCCCATTGATAAGTTGCTTCAAGGTTGAGATTCGCACCGGTGAAATGTCTAGCCCATACCAGATACCTATCTCGACCAACTGGATCAGTCGGATTTGATAATGGTGCGTAGGTTTCTCGCATCCATTTTGAGAGTTTGTTGCACTCAAGCTCGGCAGATTTTGCAGCGCTATGGAGATTTGAATTCTTTCCCTCGGGATCAAAGCGAGTTGCAATCTCTGCGAATGCACCTTTCGCGAAGGTCTCTAACTGATCGGCAACGCCGAGAACTTGTCGCCTCGCCGTGACTTTTCCTACCTTCGCCACTTCAAGAAGAGTTTGCTTCCAGCTTTCAAATGACCTTCCAACGGCATTCATTCTTGAGGTGACGTTTTCAAGGTGATTGGGAGAATCTGGATTCATCATCTCAAAAACCTGTCTAATGCTTGAAACAGGTGACCACAGGACACCCCAGAGAACGTATGCCTCTTTTGAGTCGTGGAGTTCTAGGTATGAATGCATTCGCTCTAACGCAACATCGCGAGCAATACGATCAAAGTCATTGAGCGGAGTAGCTGAGCTAATCTTCGCAATCGAGTCACGAAGGAGTTTTGCACCCTTTTCCGCATGAGCGAGTGAATAATCATCAAGTTGATCATCAAGGCCCGTTATCCCGAGATTTGTCGAGTTGATCGGGCTTAGTTTGGCCGCCTCGGTCACATATTCCGCCGAGACTTTGGCGATTGCAGACTCCTTCTGCCATTCACCGGTCGGAGAGGATTGGTTGGTCATAGAACGCCCTTTCTCTTTCTTCTAACGTAGCGACGAAGTCTCCGCTTCAATTCCTGAACGATAGTCCTCAGTGGAAAGCGCTCGATAGCCTGCAAATCATAAGAGAGCAGTATCTGAGCGACTCGATCAAGGTCAATTACCGAAATGGCCGAGTTGTTTCCTTCCGGCACGACAGGATTACCGTAGGCAGTTTCATCTCCTAAAATCTTTACGCCCAGTTGCTTGAGCTGGGCAAGGTCAGAGTCTTGAATCCTCCTTGCCTCATTGACCGCCCATTGTGGAGTCAGCAAACGAGTCGATCCCGGCAGAGCTTGCGTTTCGTCAGCCAGATAATGAACATACCCCTCGCGAATCATCGCGCGATACTCATCCCAGCCTCGGCTTCGATCAAATCGATTATTGACGCGCCACAGAAGCTCAATCTCATCTGCCGTCATCGAGCGATTTCCTCCAATCTCCGATGGCTTCAAGATTCCTGGTTGAAGTCTGAGGAGGCGAGTGAACTCATCAAAAATGAAGTCGGGATTCTCTTCATTGGCCAGGAGAATCGATACATTCGAGGTCCCAAATACTTCGCTCCAACGTGTCACAACCTCAGAGACCGCAGCTCGTTGCCAGAAAGTTGGGGTGTGCCGACTTTTCTCTCGATTATGAAACATCTCCTCAAGCCATTCTTCATACCGAAGTTTGATTCCGTACTTGAGAAACTGCTGATACGACGAAGCGAGAACTTTGACGAATGGTCGAACTGTGAAGACGACTTCAGTGTTGGTAGAACCCAAATCTCTCTGCACCTTGAAGACTTGATCGGTGTTCGCTTCCGAGAAGAACTCGCTACTAATGAGCGCGATTCCGTTAGATTTCTTTACTCTTTTGGCAAAGTCTTGCCAGACTTTTGCTGGAATTCTCTCGCCACCCTGGTCTTTCCAGCCCCAGATTCGCTCGGTCAAAGACCATGCTGGGCGATGGTGGGCACGCCCTGTTGTGACTAGGTAGTTCACACCATTCGACTTGAGTACCTTTCGATTCTTATCAAAGCAATATTGCAGAGCCGTTGTGCCAGATTTATGAAACCCGGCATGAAACAGAATTCGATCGGCCATAATTCACCTCAGATCAATCCCATCAATCGAAGTCCATTAAGAATTATGATGATGACTGCGACAGCAATCCCTAGGGTCCTTCTTGGCAACCAGCCAACGAGCCTGGCTGCAATGGGAGCCATCACAATCCCACCGATAGAGAGTCCAATGACGGCCTCCCAGTTGATGTCTAATCGCCAGAGCGAGGCGAGAAAACCCAAACTGGCACAGACCGCGACAATGAATTCTGCGGCAGAGACGGTTCCAATGACTTTCCGAGGTTCATGCTCGGTCGTAGCCAAAAGCGTGGGTGTCACTACCGGGCCCCATCCACCGCCTCCAGAAGCATCAACAAAACCCCCCGTAAGTCCGATGAACTTCAGGTACTTGGGGTCACTCACCGCGGTGAGATTTACCTGCACTTGATGTCGGAAAATATTGCGATAGAGCAGAACTAAACCCAAGAGAAGAAGAATTGTCGAAATGAAATAAGTGCCGCCCGCGAGGTCAATCGAGGAGAGAAATGTTGCACCTGCGAAAGCACCAATCCCTCCAGGTATAGCAATCTTGAATAAGACCTCTCTGTCAACATTGTCGTGTCGCCAATGAGCAAGGCCTGAGGCAAGACCCGTCCCGATCTTTGCGACATGAACTGCGGCTGACGTCGCGGCAGCAGAAGTACCAAGCGCAAGCAAGATGGTGGCGCTAGTGACACCAAATCCCATGCCTAGGGAACCATCAATCAACTGAGCAATAGATCCCGCCAGGACGAAGTAGAAGAGATTCACACGATTACCTTGAGCAAGCGGTCGACATTCTCATCAATCTCGGCGGTTCCATCAAGCACTAACTCGGCACCTGTCGGTGGTTCATACTCCTGACCAACACCGGTGAGATTGGGAATCTGACCATCTCTGGCTTTTTTATAGAGTCCCTTCGGATCTCGCTGCGCACAAGTCTCTGCGGGAGTCTTCACCCAGACTTCAACAAACTGATCATCGGCAAATCGATTACGCGCTTCGTTGCGATCAGCCATGAAGGGGCTGACTAAAGCGACGATGACAACAAGACCTGCATCGACCATTGCATGCGCGACCTCGGAGACTCGTCGAACATTTTCTGCTCGATCTTCCTTGGTAAAACCCAAATCTTTATTGAGCCCAAGTCGTAAGTTATCGCCATCAAGAATGTATGAGTGAATTCCGAGCGCAAAGAGACGCTTCTCAACGGCATTTGCGATTGTTGATTTCCCAGAACCTGAAAGCCCAGTCAGCCAGATGACTTTAGCCCTCTGTCCCTTCTGCTGAGATCGCATCTCGGCAGTGACTTCATAATGATGCTCCGTCACGTTGCTCGAACGACGTAACGGATGCAAAACCATGCCTGCACCGACTGTATTCATTGAGAGTCGGTCAACGATCACGAAATTGCCTGTCACTCTAGATTGATCGTAGTTAGTCAGTGACATTGGTGTATCAAGGGCAATCTCCACAACACCAATCTCATTCATCGCCAGAGTTCGAGTGGATAATTGCTCTCCCGTATTCACATTGAGCTTATGTCGTATCGACGTGACCATACCTGTCACCTGAGTCGACCCCGATATGAAGAGATAAGAACGGCTATGGATCAACTCTGATTCACCGAGCCAAACAAGGTTCGCGGTGAATCTACTCTCGGGATTTGTCTGCTTCTCTTCTATCTCAATCACATCGCCACGTGAGGCATCAATATCAGGTTCTAAAACCATAGTAACTGCACGGGTTGATGTAACTTCATCAAGATCCCCATGGAATGAGACAAGTCGCGCAATCTTCGCATTTTTTCGCGTCGGTAAGACAACCACACTCTGACCCTTGGTGAATGATCCATTCACCACTGTTCCAGCGAGTCCTCTAAAGTTTTCAGCTCTCGAGATCATCTGGACTGCCATTCGAGGCGAGGAATTAGCGACCTCAATCACCCCTTCATGTTCTTGAATCAAATCCAAGAGTGAAGGACCGGTGTACCAGGGAGCAGCGTCACTCTTGTAGACCACGTTATCGCCATGAAGTGCGCTGACTGGGATGAAGGTGTGATTGTTAATCCCAAGCCTATGAATCGTTGGATTTAACTCTTCAATCAGAGAATCAAATACTTTCCGTTCGTATCCGACTGCGTCAAGTTTATTGATGACAATGATGATCCGTTCCACTCCCATTAAAGAACAGATTGTGAGATGTCTTAACGTCTGTGGTCTGATACCTCGCGAGGCATCCACCAAGACGAGAGCGATATCAGAGCGCGAGGCGGCGACGGCCATGTTCCTCGTATATTGCTCATGTCCAGGTGCATCAGCGATTATCAAACGTTTGCCATTGAGCAAGGCCATAGAACGATAAGCCACATCAATCGTGATTCCTTGTTCTCGCTCGGCTTCGAGACCATCTGTCAGTAGTGAGAAATCGATCTCTCCGGCAGGGATGGTGGAGCCAGTTCTTCGCACAGTCTTCGCAGACTTGATGGTGTCGTGGGGGACGCTATCTGTCTCCACCAAGAGTCGTCCGATTAAGGTGCTTTTTCCATCATCGACGCTTCCACAAGTGAGCAGTCGGATAATCGCGCGCGACATCGAAGCTAAATATCCCTATTCTCAATCAGATTCAACTTCTCATGGTCAATCTGGCCGATCTTCGAGTAGATATCGAGTTTCGCTCGCGTATCAGCGATATCAAGATTTCGCATAGTCAACTGCCCTATTCGATCCGTCGGACCAAAAGCTGCTTCTTCGGTACGTTCCATCGAGAGTTTCTCTGGGTGATAGCTCAAATAGGGGCCAGCAGTATCAAGAATCGAGTAATCATCTCCTCTACGGAGTCTGATTCGAACTTCACCAGTAATAGGAGCAGCTACCCATCTCTGTAGCGACTCTCGAAGCATCAGCGCTTGTGGGTCAAACCATCTGCCTTCATAAAGAAGTCTGCCCAGTCGCCTACCTTCAGCGAAGTAGTTAGCGAGAGTGTCTTCATTATGTATAGCGGTCAATAAACGTTCATAGGCGATGAATAGAAGGGCCATCCCTGGTGCTTCATACACGCCGCGCGATTTTGCTTCGATGATTCTGTTCTCAATCTGATCCGAAATCCCGAGGCCATGACGACCCGCAATCGAATTCGCTTCTCGGATGAGCGCGACTGGATCCTCAATGAGGACTCCATTTATTGCAATGGGTCTTCCCTCTCTAAATCCGACGGTCACATCCTCTTGTGAAATTGAAATACTTGAGTCCCAATGCCTCTGCCCCATGATCGGTTCCACGATCTCCATGGAGACATCCAGGGCCTCAAGTTGCTTCGCTTCATGGGTCGCTCCCAAAATATTGGCATCTGTCGAATAGGCCTTCTCGGCACTGTCTCGATATGGAAGTGAGCGCTCTTTGAGGAATGCACTCATCTCTGCACGTCCGCCAAGTTCATTGACAAAATCCGAGTCAAGCCAAGGTTTGTAAATCCTCAAATCAGGATTAGCAAGAAGTCCGTAACGATA
>SYAN01000083.1 GCA_005787575.1 Actinomycetota bacterium
GGTAATGGCGATCGTGGTCGAACCATCTCGCGAGAGTTATTGCAACTGCCATCTGGTTTTTCCTTGACCTTCGCTCAATCCGCGGGGCTTTTGGGTCTGGTTGCACTCTGCATATTTGCGGCACAAACTGCTCAGGAATATACCTACGGAACCCTTCGCAATATCTTGGTCCGCCAACCATCTCGAATGAAAGTCCTCGCTGGAAAATATCTTGCGATGTCCCTCTTTGCAGTGATTGTGGTGATCTTTGCCGCGATTGTTGGGATGGGGCTTTCCTATGCCCTTTCCGGACGTGCCAAGGTCATGACTGATTCATGGTTCACAACCGATGCACTCTTTGATACAGCAAACTCCTTCGCCAACGTCATCTTCGCGACTATCGCACACGGAACGGTTGGAATGGTTCTTGGGTTACTGCTTCGTTCACCTATTAGTTCAATATCTATCGGCGTCATCTGGATCCTGATCGTGGAATCTATTCTGGTTGCGGTACGGGGATCTTTAGCTAAGTATCTTCCAGGAGTTCAGCTGAGCAATATCGGTCAAGGTGGTAGCGAAGACCTCACCTTCATCTACTCGATGCGCTATGCCGTGGGGTTCCTATTAGTGACAGCGATTCTTGCTTCTATTCTCTTCAAACGCCGTGATGTAGCAAACTAATAAGGCGACACGAAGGTGTTTCTCAAGGAAGATTAAGCCTCACTGTTTTATCCTTCTGCCCTGTCCAGCGCACTCCTCATTTCCCCAGGGAGCGAATGTGAAGTCAACGAAGTCAGTCGCTTTCGTCGCGATTTTGGCTCTCTCCATTCCTTTAACTCCCCTCTACTCAGCAATAGCTAAGACGCCAAAGCCCACTCTCAAGGAAATTAGAGAGGCAAAGGAGAAAGAGGCGGAAAAGAAACGTGAGGCGGATAAAGCACAAGCCAAACTAAATGCTGCTAACAAGACTTTGAAACAACTCACCGTCGTGGCAGATGCGGCGCAGGCGAAGTATGTGAAAGCCAAAGCAGAACTTGCAGTTGCAACAAAGCGTGCAAAAGCCGCTGCAAATCACTACAAGGAAGCAACGGCAGCTGTTACCGCAACACATAACCAGATCGGTCGACTTGCGACCAACGCCTACATCATGGGTAGTGGTTTCACGGATTTTGACGCAGTTCTCAAGGCGGATGGACCGCAAGACCTGATGGATCGACTCTCTATCCTCGACACACTTGGTCAGAACAACAAGACTGCGCTTACCCGATACAAATTTGCCGAAGCAGTAGCACAAGAGGCGAAGAGAGAAGCTGATGAGACTCGTCAGGCACAAGAGGATGCAACCGAACGCGTCGAAGAGGCAAAGAAAGAAGCCGATAGCGCAGAGGCAGAACAGCAAAAAGAGGTAGATAAACTTCAGAAAGTCCAAGACCAACTTGCACAAGAATTGAATTCCGCACGAAAAGTGCGCCTCACTCTTGAACAACAGCGACAACTTGCGATTCTTGAAGAAGAAAATGCCAGACGTGCTGAACGGACACCGGGACAGGCAAAGATCTGGACTGATGACGGCTTCTCAGGGCGCGCAACGATTCGCACCACAACCGAACAGAGACTTAAAGCAGTCGAATTTGCGAAGAAGCAAGTTCTTGCGAAGAAGCCGTATATATGGGGAGATGAAGGCCCTAACGCCTTTGATTGTTCTGGTTTGGTTTACGCGGCTTATCGAAGTGCAGGACTTGGTTGGCCGAACTGGGACCGGCTTAACTCTTCGCTGTATTGGGGCTACACAAAGCGCATTCCATTGAACCAACTAGAGCCCGGTGATCTCCTTTTCTATTCCTACAAAGGAACGGTCAACACCATCCATCACATCTCTATCTACGCTGGAGACGGGATGATGTGGGAGGCTCACTCCACGAAGAAAGGTTTGCTCTTTTCGAGCATTTACTCAGTTCAGGGCCTTATGCCCTATGGAGGTCGGGTCTAACCTTCGCGCTATGGCGCAGGCAGGGAGAGAAGTCGAGGCAATTGTCTCAATTCGTGCCGCGGTTCGAACTGCTATTTCAAAGCTTGAGCCGGGTGATTCGGTTGCTGTTGCAGTATCTGGTGGCGCCGACTCAATGGCCCTCGCCCTTGCAACAAGACTTGAACTCAACGACGCTTCAAATTCCTTACATGCAGTCATTATCGATCATCAACTTCAACCTGGTTCAAGTGATATCGCAAATAAAGTTGCTGGGCGATTACAGAAGATGGGAATCGATTCGGTGACTATTAAAAAAGTGGATGTCGAGGTCACCGATGGAATTGAAGCTTCTGCTCGACGCGCACGGTATAGAGCGCTTTCAGAATTTGCGAAAGAGAAATCAATCCAAGTGATTCTCCTTGGTCACACGCGTGATGATCAGGCAGAGACTGTCTTGCTTGGACTTGCTCGTGGTTCAGGTGCACGTTCACTTTCAGGTATGCGCCGCGAGAGTGAGATTTATTTTCGTCCGCTCCTAGAGATCTCTCGTGAAGAGACGCTTCGTGCCTGTCAAGAAGCAGGGATTGAAATTTGGTCGGATCCGCATAATGAGGATGAAAGATTCCTTCGGGTTCGAGTGCGCAAGGCCATCTCACTTCTTGATGAGAATGTGGGCCTGAGAATAAGAGATTCGCTGGCAAGAAGCGCTGATCTCTTGCGCGATGATGCCGATGCGCTCGATCACTTAGCCAATGAGTTTTTCCAAGGCATTGACCCGAGTGAGATTGAGGTCTCAGAACTAGCTCGGTTACCTCGGGCCATTCGCACGAGAGTCTTACGGCGTGCTATCTATGCCCTTGGCGCACCAGCTGGTTCGTTGACTGCTGAGCACATTGCCCCAGTGGAAGCCCTGATCTCGGATTGGCATGGTCAAGGGGAGAGCTCACTTCCTGGGGGTGTCAAAGTGATGCGAATTTCGGGCAGACTTTCGCTGGTGCGGCGGGGATAGGCTCGCCACCTCAATCGAAAGCTTGATTGATGGCCCGTTGAAGAAAAAAAGTGGAGGCGCTTCGTGGATCTCGAATCGGTCAAATCTGAGATTGATCGGGTTGTCATCACTGAGACTCAACTTCAAAGCCGGCTCAAAGAAATGGCAGAACAAGTTAGTCGTGATTACCAAGGGCGTGACCTCCTATTGATCGGAGTTCTCAAAGGCGCTGCGATGGCGATGGCAGATCTTGCACGACTGATCAATAGCCACCTTGAGATGGATTGGATGGCGGTCTCTTCTTATGGCGCCGGAACAAAATCAAGTGGCGTTGTTCGTATCTTGAAGGATCTTGATCGAGATATCACCAACCGCGAGATTCTGATCGTCGAAGATATTCTCGATACTGGATTGACTCTCTCTTGGCTCAAGGCAAATCTCGAATCTCGCGGTGCGAAGAGTGTTGAGATCTTGACTGTGGTTCGAAAGCCAGATGCAACAAAGGTCGATATCAAACCGAAGTATGTCGGCTTCGATATTCCTAACGAATTCGTAGTTGGTTATGGACTTGATTTCAATGAGCGTTATCGAAACCTTCCCTTCATTGCAGTGCTCGCAAAGCACATGTATTCATAGGGCGAAGCAATGGCAACCAAGAAGCGCCTCGAAATCAAGCGAGGAAAGAATCAGAAGAAGCCACCTGAGAGTCGGCGCTCGGCGAGCGGAAATCCTCGCGCTGGGCTACCGCCTGTAGGTCGAGTCAGAGCCCTTCTACGTCGGCCTCTCTTTTGGATTCTTCTTGCGATTTTTTTGGTCTCTATAGTCGGGCGAGTCTCCTCCTCTAATGATGGTTTCACGCGAGTCGATACCGCATCGCTGCTTGCAGCAATTTCAAAGAGCGAGGTGGAGTCGGCGACCATCGTTGATAGGGATCAACTAATTCGAGCTGTGCTCAAACCAGGTGAGGCTATTGATGGCGCGACTAAAGTTGAGGCGTTCTACGTCTCAGGACAAGAACCTCTGGTCGTTGAGCTTCTCACCAGTAATCCCCCACCAAAACCTTGGAATGTCGAAGTTCCAAAGCAGAGCCTCTTCCTCTCTTTTATCTTCTCTCTCCTTCCATTCTTATTAATCACTTTCCTGCTCTTCTTCCTGCTATCTCAATCCCAAGGTGGCAATCGCGTCTTCTCATTTGGTCGCTCGCGCGCTCGCCTGCAGTCACCAGATGCACCGAAGACGACATTTGCTGATGTTGCAGGTGCAGATGAATCTGTAGCGGAATTGAAAGAGATCAAGGATTTCTTGGCAGATCCCAAGAAATATCAAGAGATCGGCGCAAAGATTCCCAAGGGCGTGCTCCTTTATGGTCCGCCAGGGACTGGAAAGACCTTGCTTGCCCGAGCTGTTGCAGGTGAAGCGAAAGTTCCTTTCTATTCAATCTCAGGTTCTGATTTTGTTGAGATGTTCGTCGGTGTGGGCGCAGCTAGAGTTCGCGATCTCTTCAACCAAGCGAAGGCAAATGCTCCAGCGATCATTTTTGTTGATGAAATCGATGCTGTCGGAAGACATCGTGGTGCAGGTCTTGGTGGCGGGCATGATGAGCGCGAACAGACCCTCAACCAACTTTTAGTGGAGATGGATGGTTTTGAGGCAAATGGCTCGGTTGTTTTGATAGCTGCGACGAACAGACCTGACATCCTCGATCCAGCACTGCTTCGCCCAGGGCGATTTGATCGCCAGATCGCGATTGAGCGCCCAGATTTAAAGGGGCGTGAAGCGATTCTTAGAGTTCATGCAAAAGGTAAACCTCTCGATGAAGATGTTGATCTCATCTCCTTCGCACGAAGGACTCCTGGTTTCACTGGTGCAGATCTTGCAAATGTCCTTAACGAGGCGGCACTTCTTAGCGCTCGCAATAATGCGAAGACGATCAATAACGCATCAATCGATGAAGCAATCGATCGTGTGATGGCAGGACCACAACGCAAGAGTCGCGTGATGAGTGACGACGAGAGACGCGTCACGGCCTATCACGAAGGTGGTCACGCTCTTGTCGCTCACGCACTTCCGCACACAGATCCAGTCCATAAGATAACGATCTTGCCTCGCGGTCATGCGCTCGGTTACACCATGGTCTTGCCTGACGAAGACAAGTACTCGGTCTCTCGAAACCAACTCCTCGATCAACTGGCATACACGATGGGCGGGCGCGCAGCCGAGGAATTGGTATTCCATGATCCAACCACTGGTGCTTCCAATGACATAGAGAAAGCAACGGCTCTTGCTCGCGCCATGGTCACCCAATACGGAATGACGGAACAGCTTGGTGCGATAAAGCTTGGAACAAGTGAGTCTGCGCCATTCCTTGGCCGGGATTACGGCCATCAGCGTGATTATTCAGAGTCAATCGCTGGCCAGGTGGATCAAGAGATCCGGCAATTGATTGAGAACGCCCATCAAGAGGCATTCGACATCTTGGTCGATAATCGCGAGATTCTTGATCGGCTCGTTATCGAACTTCTTGAGAAGGAGACTCTCGGCAAAGATGAGATTGCAGAGATCTTCCGATCAGTCAATGGACCAAAGCCTCGCGGCGCTTGGACTGGTTCTGCTACGCGCAAACCTTCGAATCAGCCACCGGTAGCTATTCCGCCGCGATTGAATGGCGATGACGCCAAGGTCGAAGAGAAGAGCGAAGTGAAGAAGGCGAAGAAGCGAGTGAAATCCAGTGAGTAGTGGTGAATGTCTTGAGTGAGATCGATCCAATTTCCATGGATCCAA
>SYAN01000003.1 GCA_005787575.1 Actinomycetota bacterium
CCAAGCGTTGCGCATTGAAGTCAATGGTGAGTTGAGCATCCTTGAGCGAGCCCTTCCAATTGCCCTGGAGAAACTCGCAGTTGGCGGGCGGATGGTTGTGCTTTCGTTCCAGTCACTGGAAGACAAAATCGTCAAACGTGCTTTCGTTGAAGCGACTGCAAAGCGCAGTCCCAGAGGTTTGCCAGTTGACCTACCCGGTATGGAGAGCAAGTTCGCCCTGGTCTTTAACGGTAGCGAGAAGGCTAATGATTCGGAGATTCTTCTCAATCCACGAGCAACCTCAGTACGCATTCGGGCAATCGAGCGAGTGGCTGCTTGATGGCTATTCGAGAGATTCAACCAAGTCAGCGCCCTGAGCGAAACGCACCAGCTCAGTCGACGCCAAAAAAAGAACGGCAAGGGCGCCTATCGCTTGTGCCACAGTTGCCAAGCATCGATTTCTCGAATCTCAATATCAGGTCGATAACATCAGTTGAGCGAGAGCAGAAGAGTTTTGCCATCATCTGTATGTCACTTGCGATCGCAGGCTTGCTCTCAATGTTTGGCCTCAATATGGCGCTCACTGAAGGGGCCTTCAAAGTCAAAGAGCTCAAGCTTCAGGTGATTGAGATGAATGAATTGCGAGAGGCAGCACTCACTCAAGTTTCCACGATCTCTTCGCCAGAGATATTGGCGCAATCTGCGTCGAGGCTTGGAATGGTTCCATCAACCACCCCTCGCTTCTTACAACTCGTTGGAAAGCAGTAGGAGAAAGAATGGCGCTCGAGACCAACCGCAATCTCCTCGAGAAGCGAATCCAGTTGGTCGTGGCACTTACTGTCATTATGTTGCTTCTCTTTGCCTCACGACTGGTGGATGTCCAGGCCATTCGATCATCAGACCTCGTGGTCAAGGCAGCCAGTGAGTTACAACGAACTTCGGTCATAGCAGCCAAGCGTGGAAGCATCGTCGATGCGGGTGGCGTTGAACTCGCACGGAGTGTTCTCTCTTATCGAATCGTCGTCGATCAACTTCTCATTCAAAACCCTAAGGCAGTCGCAAAGCTCGTTGCTCCGGTGCTTGAAATCGACGAGGCCTACCTCAATGAAAGATTGACAGGGGATCGTCGTTACGTAGTGATCGCAAATCAGGTGAAGCCAGCTGTCTGGCGCTCGCTTGAGAGCAAGGTCAAAGATTTCAACGAGAGCGTGATGCAGGAGCGAAATGGATACGCAAAACGAATCACAGGTTTCTGGGCCGAACGTCTCTACGATCGAGAATATCCATCGGCACGACTTGCAGCATCGTTGATCGGTTTCACGAATGCAGAAGGCGTGGGTGCGGCAGGTCTTGAATACAGTCTTAATTCGATGCTTACCGGTCAAGATGGGGCATATACCTACGCCAATGCAGGCGGAACCATAATCCCTGGAACCCAAGAAGTTCTCAAGGAATCAGTGCCAGGAGAGACGATCCAACTAACAATTGATCGTGACGTGCAATGGGTGGCACAGCGAGCGATAAGTAAGGTTGTTAAATCTTCCAAGGCGCTTTCTGGGACCGTGATAGTTCAAGACCCTAAGAGTGGCGAGATTTTGGCTCATGCGACTTACCCCAGTTTCGACCCGGCCGATCGAAATGATGTCGATCCTCGACACTTTAGAAATCTCTCTGTAGAAGAAGCATATGAACCAGGCTCAACCGGAAAAGTTGTGACCTACGCGGCCGCGATCGAGGAGAAGAAAATAGGGCCAGAGACCATTTTGGTCACTCCTTATAAGTTAAAGCGGTATGGAACGTACTTTCACGATCATGAACATCACAAAACCGAGAAGATCACAGTCGCTGGAGCGCTTGCAAATTCCTCGAATACTGGTGCAATCAAGGTCGGAGAGATGGTTGGCAAGGAAAATCTTCACGACTATCTCAAGGCCTTTGGTGTGGGTTCATCAGTCGGATTGAAATTACCTGGCGAGACCGCGGGCAAACTTTTGGATCTTGATCAATGGTCCGGAACCTCACTTCCAACATTCTCATTTGGGCAGGGATATTCCTTAAATTCGATCCAAGCAACTTCGATATTCGCAACTCTTGCAAATGATGGTGTTCGAGTTCAACCAACTGTCATCAAGGGAACAATCTCAGCTAGTGGAGCATTCACTCCAATGGAACGAGCAAAGCCCGTTCGAGTCATTTCCAGTGAGACGGCAAAGACGATGCGGTTGATGCTTGAAAGCGTTGTGGGCCCTCATGGCACCGCGCCATCGGCTGCCATTCCTGGCTATCGAGTCGCAGGAAAGACCGGTACTGCTCAGCGCCATGATCAGGCATGCGGTTGCTATCGTGGCTACACCGCTTCATTCATTGGCTTTGCCCCTGCGGACAATCCGGCATTCGTCGTAAGCGTGACGATTCAAGGCCCGAAAGGCGTCTACTACGGTGGATATCTCGGCGGCCCCGTCTTCAAAGAGGTGATGAGCTACATCCTGCAATCGCGAAACATTCCACCAACGGGTGAAACCTCATCGCCCTATGCCCTGACGTACTCGGACTATCAGCGAAAGATCACCATGCAGGTTAATGACGAGAATGGTTCTAACGGAGAGAAGAAGCCTCGCGGCAAGAAGGAAGTGAAGGCGGCTTCACATGGGTAACCTCGCACTTACTTCTTCGCAAAAAGGTCAAAACCTCGCTCTCGATCTCCCGGCTTCACGAAGAAATCTTGCAGAGGTTGCTTCATACCTAGGTCCAATCAATTCCACGAGCGGTGAGTGGGCGAAAACTTTGGTCACAGATATCACCAGTGATTCCCATTCAGTCAATCCCGGTTCGCTCTTCGTCGCACTGCCAGGAATCCGCACACATGGTGCGACCTTTGCCCAGGAAGCAATCAACTCTGGCGCGGCGGCAATAGTGACGGATAAGAGAGGAGATGAGCTGATCTCGGA
>SYAN01000084.1 GCA_005787575.1 Actinomycetota bacterium
AAAGAATCATCTTCCTTGGTTCAGTGGTTGAAGATTCGATGGCGAATGCGATTGCGGCACAGATGCTCTTGCTCGCTGCCGAAGATCCAGAGAAAGACATCTTCTTATACATCAACTCCCCGGGTGGATCAGTGACAGCGGGTATGGCCATCTATGACACGATGCAATATATAAAGAACGATGTCGCGACAGTAGCGATGGGTCTTGCAGCATCAATGGGACAGTTCTTGCTCTGCGCCGGCGCACCAGGAAAGCGGTATGCCCTCCCTCATGCGCGAATCATGATGCACCAACCTTCAGGTGGTATCGGTGGCACCGCGAGTGATATTCGAATTCAGGCAGAGCAGATGGCTCATACAAAGAAGACGATGGCGGATTTGATCGCACATCACACGGGACAGAAGGTAGAGACCATCGTGACCGACTCGGATCGAGATCGCTGGTTCACTGCAGCTGAAGCCAAGGAGTATGGATTTGTCGATCATGTCGTGAAATCTGCTGGCCAGGTTTCAGGTAGCGGAGGTACGGCGCGATGAGCAGGGAAGATTCAATGAAGCACGAGATATCTGCACGCTACGTTCTCCCAACAATCGAAGAGAGAACTTCATACGGTTATAAGCGCCTTGATCCCTACACAAAGCTCTTCGAAGAGCGAATCATCTTCCTCGGCCAAGCGATTGATGACACGGTCGCAAACGATGTGATGGCTCAGATTCTGACTCTTGAATCTATGGATCCAGATCGCGACATCATCATGTACATCAACTCACCTGGTGGATCATTTACTGCCCTCACCGCGATTTACGACACGATGCAGTTCGTTCGCCCAGATGTCATGACCATTTGCTTGGGCCAGGCGGCATCGGCTGCTGCAGTGCTTCTTGCGGGAGGAACAAAAGGAAAGCGCTATGCCCTCGAGCATTCGCGCATCCTGATCCATCAACCGTATAGCGAAGGTGGTGGCCAAGGATCAGATATCGAGATCCAAGCTCGAGAAATCCTTCGTATGCGAAATCTCCTAGAAGATCTCTTGGCTCGTCACTCGAATAAATCACGCGAAGATATCGAGAAAGATATCGAGCGCGACAAGATTCTTACTGCTCAAGAAGCAGTCGAGTATGGATTAATCGACCAGATTCTCGCCACGCGTAAAGCAAAGAAATAGACGTTCTGCTTTACTCTTTCTTACGTGTCTGCAAGTAAAGAAAAGACTCTTCTTCAGTATCGAGACTTCGTACTGCTCTGGATATCAGGGCTACTCGTTGTCATCGGTTCATCGGCTTTTCCGATAGCTCTTGCTGTAACAGTCCTTGATTCTGGCGGAAGCGCGACAACCCTCGGCTTAATCCTTGCTTCAAGAGTACTTTCATCAGTTCTTCTAGCACTTGCAGGCGGAGTCTGGGCTGATCGATTCAAGCGCAAATACATCATGATTGCGGCTGATCTTCTCCGCGCAGTACTCACCGTCGTTCTGGTAATTGTTGCGGTCACAGATCTCCCTGCCTGGACTATCGCCTTAGTTGTCTTCTTGATGGGTGCAGGAGAAGCTCTTGGATTTCCCGCCTCTGGCGCGATATTGCCGTCGATATTGCCTGATCGTTTATTGCCAGAGGGGAATGCTTGGCGTGCGATAACAGCGCGAGTAGGCGCAATTCTCGGCCCCGCATTAGGTGGCGCGATGGTTGCCGTCATTGGAAGCGAATGGACTTTTTTAGTGACTGCGGCTTTCTTCATTGTCGGCACAGCACTTCTCTTTCCCGTGAAGGAAGGTGAGTTCGAACGGAACTTGACTGAAGGCACATTCCTTCGTGAATTACGAGAGGGCCTTACAACAGTAAGAAGGATGCCATGGGTGATGTGGATCGTCATAATGGCAAGTATCCAGTTGATGATCGTCGTTGGCGCAGAAGTGGTGCTATTGCCTGTGGTAACAAGGGAAGAATTTGGAACGAATTTTGTTTTTGCTTCAGCCTCAGTAGCAGCTGGGCTTGGTGGTGGACTATCAGCACTAGTTTGGTCAAAGATCAAGGTGCCAAAGCCAGGACTCTGGTCGGTGCTCTCGTGGATGCTTTTTTCGACATCTCTCTTGGTCTTGGTATTTCCGATTCACCCATGGGTTGTAATCGGTGTCTATTTCATTGTTGGTTTATCAACTGAGCCCTTTGGTGTTTATTGGCCGACGGCGATTCAACGTGAAGTACCGCGAGAGTTGCAGGCGCGAGTATTTAGCGTCGATCACATGGGTTCTCTTGCGCTGATGCCACTTGGGATGGCTTTGGTTGGTCCAATCACAGAGTGGATAGGCATGAAGCAATATCTGCTCTTTGCTACCGGTTTCCATATCGTCACCTGCCTCTTGGTTCTCCTGGTTCCAGGCGTGATTGAACTCAGAACTCCCAAGGATTCCTCTCAGGGCGAACAAGTCCTCCAAGAAGAAACCAAGTGAGCGATTTATCCTTAAGGCGCTCGATTGATTTTCTGCTTAATGGCATTAAATCAATCGTCCTTCTTTGAAGTGAACTTCCCCTATAGAGAGGCAAACCGTGACGCGTATCGGTGAGAGCGGCGATCTCCTCAAATGTTCTTTCTGCGGAAAGACTCAGAAGCAAGTAAAGAAATTGATTGCAGGACCTGGCGTCTACATCTGCGATGAGTGCATAGAGCTCTGTAATGAGATCCTCGAAGATGAGTTAGCTGAAGCCTCCTCACTTGGCCTACAGGAACTCCCGAAACCAACTGAGATCTACGATTTCCTCGATCAATATGTGATCGGCCAAGAGCGTGCGAAGAAATCGCTCTCAGTGGCCGTCTATAACCACTACAAGCGAATCAAAGGCGATGGGCCAAAGCGCGAGGGCGATATTGAAATCGCAAAGAGCAACATCCTGCTCCTAGGTCCAACCGGTTGTGGCAAGACTCTTCTTGCACAAACTCTTGCAAGAATGCTCAACGTTCCGTTCGCAATCGCCGATGCGACTGCGCTCACGGAAGCAGGATATGTCGGCGAAGATGTCGAGAACATCTTGCTCAAGCTGATTCAAGCTGCAGATTTCGATGTGAAGAAAGCAGAGCAAGGAATCATCTATATCGATGAGATCGATAAGGTCGCACGAAAGAGTGAGAACCCATCGATCACTCGAGATGTATCAGGAGAAGGAGTCCAGCAGGCGCTCTTGAAGATCCTAGAAGGAACCACTGCCTCAGTTCCTCCACAAGGTGGACGTAAGCATCCACATCAAGAATTCATTCAGATCGATACCGCAAATATCCTCTTCATTGTCGGTGGCGCATTCGCTGGACTTGAGAAGATCATCGAAGGTCGAAAAGGCAAGGCAGGCGTTGGATTCAATGCTGAGTTGAAGACAATCGAAGATAAGAAGAAGGAAGATTCATTCGCTGATGTGATGCCAGAAGACCTCCTTAAATTCGGCATGATTCCCGAATTCATCGGACGCCTTCCGGTCGTGACCAGCGTCGAGAGCCTTGATCGTAAAGCGCTATTACAGATTCTCACGGAACCGAAGAACGCGCTTGTAAAGCAGTATCAACATCTGCTTGAGATGGATGATGTCGATCTTGAGATCGAGCCAGAGGCACTTGAAATCGTCGCGGATCAGGCGATCGCTCGTGGCACTGGTGCACGAGGCCTTCGTGCGATCATGGAAGAGATCTTGCTTGGCGTCATGTATGAAGCGCCAAGTCGTAAGGATGTCGGTCGCGTCATTATCAATGCCGCTGTCGTTCGCGACAAAGTGGCGCCGATTTATCTAGAGCGTGGCCCAAATGCGCCAAAGCGCGCGAAGAGTGAACGCCGTAACGAAGAGAAGAGTGCATAACCTAGACTCGCCCACTATGAAGCGCTCGGAAACGCGAGAACTTCCTTCGACATTCGATCCCGGTGAGTTGGAAGCACGGCTCTACAAGAAGTGGCTGGATGCTGGCTACTTCGTCGCTGACGCGGCTTCATCGAAACCTCCATTCACCATAGTGATTCCACCGCCAAATGTGACTGGATCTCTTCATATCGGCCACGCACTCGATCACACTTTGCAAGATGCGTTGATTCGCATGAAGCGAATGAAGGGTTTTGAAGCGCTCTGGCTTCCAGGGATGGATCACGCCGGTATCGCCACCCAGAATGTCGTTGAGAAACAACTCGCTGCCTCAGGCAAGTCACGCCACGATCTTGGCCGCGAAGATTTCGTCAAACGTGTCTGGGAGTGGAAGGCGCAGTCAGGCGGAGCGATCCTCGATCAGATGAAAAGACTTGGCGATAGCGTGGACTGGACTCGTGAGCGTTTCACGATGGATGAAGGTCTATCGAGAGCGGTGCTTGAGATCTTCAAGCGGCTTTATGAGAAAGACCTCATCTATCGTGCTGAACGAATAATCAACTGGTGCCCTCGGTGCCTCACTGCACTCTCTGATATCGAAGTCGAACACTCTGATGATGCTGGCGAATTTGTCCAAATCAGATATGGCGATGACGAAACCTCCATAACCGTTGCAACTACTCGTGCTGAGACAATGCTCGGTGATGGCGCAGTTGCGGTACACCCTGGCGATCCGAGATATCAACATCTCGTCGGAAAGAAGGTATTCCTACCGCTGGTTAATCGCTACATCCCAATCGTTGAGGACGAGCTAGTCGATCCTGAATTTGGTACTGGCGCAGTCAAAGTCACTGCCGCACACGACCCAAACGATTTCGAGATGGGTAAGCGCCATGGCGTGGAAATGATCATCATCATGAATGAACGTGGTGTGATGGAAGGAACCGGTACCCAATTTGATGGGATGGATCGTTTTGATGCGCGAAAGGCTGTAGTCGAGGAACTTCGCCGCCAGGGAAGAGTCGTTGCAGAGAAGCGTCCTTATATTCACGCAGTAGGGCATTGCCAACGTTGCGATACGACCGTTGAGCCACGACTTTCGTTGCAGTGGTTTGTGAAAGTTGGACCGCTAGCAAAGGCCGCAGCTGATGCGGTTCGAAGTGGCAAAGTGAAGATCGAGCCAGAATCCCTTGCGCCAAGGTATTTCGATTGGGTCGATGAGATGCATGACTGGTGCATCTCCAGGCAACTCTGGTGGGGTCATCGAATCCCGGTTTGGTATGGACCTGATGGTGAGATGGTTGTTCTTGGTCCTGATGAGAAGGCTCCCGATGGCTACACGCAAGATCCCGATGTACTGGATACCTGGTTCTCATCTGCGCTCTGGCCATTCTCGACACTTGGATGGCCAAATCAAAGTGAAGATCTAAAGAAGTTCTATCCAACAAGCGTCTTGGTCACGGGATACGACATCCTCTTCTTCTGGGTAGCGCGAATGATGATGTTCGGGCTCTTTGCGATGGATGGAACACCGCCATTTCACGTCATAGCCCTTCATGGACTAGTTCGGGACAAATTTGGCAAGAAGATGAGTAAGTCGCGTGGAAACACCATCGATCCACTTGAGTTCATGGATAAGTACGGCTCGGACGCACTTCGTTTCACGCTTGCTCGTGGTTCCAATCCAGGTGCTGATATGGCTATGGCAGAGGAGTGGGTAGCAGGTTCGAGAAATTTTGCGACCAAACTCTGGAATGCAACACGATTCGCGCTTCTTAATGGCGCACACTGTGAGGGAGAACTTCCGAGCAAAGAGAAGTTGAGCGCCATAGATATTTGGATCCTTGAACTTCTTCAAGAGACGATCAATGAGATGGATTCGAACCTCGAAAGCTTCGAGTTTTCCAAAGCTAGTGAGGGGCTCTATCACTTCGCCTGGGATGACCTTTGTGATTGGTATCTCGAACTATCGAAGGCATCTCTTGCAGAAGCTGGCGAATCTGCTGAAGTGACGAAGCGAGTACTCGGCGAAGTTCTCGATCGCCTATTTCGCGCTCTCCACCCATTCATGCCTTACATAACTGAGGAACTTTGGTGCAATCTCACCGGCGGTGAGACGCTCGTAACCTCATCATGGCCGAAGGTAGAAAAGAAGGTAAGTGATAAGAAATCAAGAGCGATTGTTGATGACCTCAAGCTTCTAGTGACAGAGATCCGCCGGTTCAGAAATGACCAAGGTGTGAAGAGTTCGGCCAAGATCCCAGCGAAATTCTCAGGGCTCCAGGAGCGGGGATTGGCAGATTACGAAGTCTCACTCCGCTCGATTGTGAAACTTGACCCACCAGGAGCTGGATTCGCTCCTAGCGGGAAGATCGAAGTTGGCTCTTTCATAGTGGAATTTGACCTCACCGGAAGCGTTGATGTCGAAGCTGAGCGCGCACGACTTGCAAAAGACCTTCTAACCATTGAGAAGGATCTTGCGACCGCAAAGGTAAAACTTGAGAATGAGAATTTCATGGCGAAGGCCCCACTTGAAGTTATCGAAGAGATTCGTGGACGACATGATCATTGCATCAAAGAGATCGATCGAATCAAATCTTCTCTCGCATCCCTACCGACGAAGTAGTGACTATGGCACATGCCGATGATCTCGAACGATTGAAATTCGTCGAAGCAGAATTGCTCAAACGCTGGCCGGAGAGTCGACTCGAACCAACTCTTGAACGAATTGCATATCTGACCGATGCTCTCGGCTCGCCACAGCTCTCATACCCGACTATCCACATCACTGGGACCAATGGCAAAACCACAACCTCGCGGATGATTGATGCGATTCTCTACCAACTCGGATATCGAACTGGACGATTCACAAGCCCTCATCTTGAATCGATTACTGAGCGAATTTCAATCAATGGCGAACCGATATCGGCAGAGGCGATGGTTGCGACATATAACGACATCGCGCTCTATCTCGACATGGTCGATGGGCGAATGAGCCACCCACTCTCATTTTTCGAGGTCATCACAGCTATGGCATTCGTCGCCTTCGCTGAATATCCGGTGGATGTAGGCGTAATTGAAGTGGGTATGGGTGGAGAGTGGGATGCCACCAATGTCGTCAATGCGGCTGTCAATGTCATCACGCCAATCGGCTTTGATCATATGGAATATCTCGGTAACACACTCGATGCAATCGCTCGTACCAAGTCAGGGATCATCAAGGCCAACTCGATCTCCATTCTCTCCGCTCAAGAGAGTGAAGCCGCGAAAATTCTTATAGAACGTTGCATAGCTATGGAGTCTGCACCCATTCGGGAAGGTCTCGAATTTTCACTGGCTAAACGCGAAATTGCACTCGGTGGTCAGGTGATCTCAATCGACGGCGTCAATGGTCGCTATGAGGATCTCTTCCTGCCACTTCATGGTGAGCATCAAGGACATAACGCAGCGCTCGCCGTTGCTGCGGTGGAGGCCTTCACCGGTGAAAGTGCAATCGAGCGTGAAGCACTCGGTGAGGCATTTGCATTGATGCGTTCTCCAGGACGACTTGAGGTGATGCTTCGTGAACCCACTGTCATCATTGATGCAGCACATAATCCACATGGAGTGAAATCATTGGTGAGGACACTTGAACACGAATTCGATTTCACCAAGCGCATCGCTTTATTCGCCCCCATGGGTGATAAAGATGTGGCGGGAATGCTCGAACTCTTAGAACCGCATTTTGATTCAATCATCGTCTCTAGGAATTCTTCGCCTCGATCAACTGATATCGCTCGTCTCGAAGAACTTGCTGTTGCGCGTTTTGGTAGGTCTCGCACCCAAACTGCAATCGATTTGGCTTCAGGGCTCACTGAGGCTATTCAATGGGCCAAGGCCCAAGGAAAAGAGGGCACGCAGGCTTCAAGGATCCGAGCAGCGGTAGTCGTCACAGGTTCGGTTGTTACAGTCGGCGAGGCTCGAACATTATTGAAATCAATGGCACGAGATAGTGGGAATCAAAGAGAAAAAG
>SYAN01000085.1 GCA_005787575.1 Actinomycetota bacterium
CGTTGGTTCCGGGGTCGGTGTAATTCCGAACCGGCAGTTAAAGTCTGCGACCCGTTGGCATCCAGTCAACGGTGGACTCGGTGGAATTCCGAGACCGACGGTTAAAGTCCGGATGAGAGGAAACAACAAGGCACACGCTCTTTGGCGTGGGCCGTCTGACGATTTTCTAGACACTTGTCTCTTAAGTGCGGGAAATTGTCTTTCGCGCATCCTCTCGCGCAAAACCCCTTGACCAGAGCCGATGAACTTATTTGGTTCATTGCTTTGAGAGTTTTGAGAGGGGTGAAGAGATGGATCAATCTCATGATCTAGCGCTCATCGAACGCGCCATCGATCTCTCACTCAAGGGAATTGGAAAGACCTTCCCTAATCCAATCGTTGGTGCGCTTATCACGGATGGTGAAGGTCAGATAGTCAGCGAAGGTTTCCATCAAGGTGGCCCTCATGCTGAAGTGATTGCTCTCAATAACTTTCATGGTGACCCCACTAAATCAAGCCTTTACTTAACTTTGGAGCCATGTAATCATCATGGAAAGACTGGGCCCTGCACCGAGGCAATCATAGAGAGCGGAATCAAGCAAGTCATCTATGCCGTCGCTGATCCAAATCCAATCGCAGCGGGTGGGGCGAGACGCCTCCGCGAAGCAGGCATTGATGTCAAGCAGGTCACATCGGATCGTGCGCTCTTCGTTAATCGTGATTGGTTAAGCAAAATTTCACTCGGGCGAGCACGGATGGTTTGGAAAGTGGCTCACTCACTTGATGGTGCCATTGCCGCGCAAGATGGAACATCAAAGTGGATCACAAATGATGCCTCTCGAAACGATGTTCGAAAGGTTCGTGATGGTGTCGACGCAATCATCACTGGAACTGGAACAGTCCTTGCTGATGACCCGACCCTGAATGGGAGTGAGAGGAATCCGGTGCGAATAGTTGTCGGCGAGCGCAACCTACCTACAGGACTTCACATATTTGATGACTCTGCAGAAACCGTTCATCTCAAGACACGTCTTCTCGACGAAGTTCTCTCCTTCATCAAGGTGCGAGGATTTAACAGAGTGCTTGTGGAGTGCGGGCCTAAGCTCGGTAGCGCCTTATTTGCGCACGGGCTTATTGACGAGATTCTTCTCTACCAAGCCCCTTCCATCCTCGGCGAGGGAAGACGCTTTACTGAGAATTTGAGTATTTCATCAATCAAAGACCAGATCAGGCTCCTTGATCGCGGCATTGAACACTTTGCGGGAGACATCAAACGAACGCTCTTCACAGATAATGAGAATAACCGGAGGTTTGTATGTTCACCGGTTTGATTCAGGATCTCGGATCAGTTAGCGCGATTGAACGCGGCACCGATAGTGCGATTGTCACCATCAGCACTTCACTCGTCTCATCCATCGGGAAAGGAGATTCGATCGCGGTAAATGGCGTCTGCCTGACAGCAACATCAGTCAGTAATGACTCTTTCTCGGCCGATGTCATGGTCCAAACTCTGAAATTGACTTCGCTGAAATCTATCGAGCGAGGGAGCGCGGTCAATCTCGAACTTGCCACAACCATGGCTACACGCCTTGGTGGACATATGGTTCAAGGTCACGTCGATGGAGTTGGAAAAGTTGTTGCAACCCAACCAAGTGAGGATTGGTGGAAATTTGTTGTTGAAGTTCCAGAGACTTTACTTCGATACATAGTCAATCAAGGGTCTATCGCAGTTGATGGAGTCTCTCTTACTGTAGGCGAAGTTGATGACGAAGCTAAGCATGTAACGCTATGGCTTATCCCTGAGACACTTTCGCGAACAAATCTCTCTTCAAAGAAGTTGGGCGATGAGGTAAATATCGAGGTAGATGTGATTGCTAAATATGTCGAGCGATTGATGAATCGAAAAGGTGAAGTGTGAACGAGTCTTTGAAAACTGCAATTGCGCGCCTTCAGGGTGGTGGTTTTGTCATCGTCACTGATGATGCGAACCGCGAGAATGAAGGCGATCTGATAGCACTCGCTCCTGGCGCTACTGAAGAGAATCTTGCATTCATGATCCGCCACACTTCTGGGGTTATTTGTGCGGCAATCACCTCCGCGGATGCGAAGAGGCTCAATCTGCCTCCAATGACACGCCTTAATCAGGATAGCAAGGGGACTGCTTTCACGCTTTCGGTTGATGCACGAGCGGGATTGACCACTGGAATCAGCGCTAAAGAAAGAGCAGAGACGTTGCGGGCCCTCGCTAATCCAGAAGCGAAAGCAAAGGATTTCGTGCGTCCGGGACATATCTTCCCGCTCATTGTCAGACCTGGCGGATTGCGCGAGCGGCGCGGCCACACTGAAGCGGCAGTTGAGTTAGCGCACCTTGCACAATTACATCCAATGGGATTTATAGGTGAGCTAGTCAATGATGATGGAACGATGATGCGAGATGAGAAACTTCTTGCCTTTTCCAAGCAGCACCAAATTCCGATCCTTACAATCGAGGAAATCGCGCAGCATGCAGATTTTCGTGAAGAATTGGCGATAACACCCCTAATCTGGGCGAATCTTCCCACCGCTTATGGAAACTGGAAGATTGCATCTTTCGATGGTTACGACGGATCGGATCACCTAGTTCTCAAATATGGTGAACCAACTTCGGAAGCAATCATTCGCATTCATTCGGAATGTGTGACCGGAGATGCGCTCGGATCCCTTCGGTGTGATTGTGGTCCACAACTTGCCCTTGCTATGGAAAGGATTTCAGAGGCTGGTGCTGGTTACATCATCTATCTACGCAATCATGAAGGACGAGGCATCGGAGTCGCAGAAAAGATCAAGGCTTATGCACTCCAAGACTCTGGTCTAGATACCGTTGAAGCAAACCTTGCCCTTGGTCATCCTGCCGATCTTCGAGATTTTAGGGACGCTGCAGCAATACTTCTCCATCTGAAAGTGCATGCGGTGATCTTGATGACCAATAACCCCGTTAAAGCAGATGCACTCGATCTTGCTGGGATTAAAGTTGAGATTGAACCAACAGAGATAGCCCCAAACTCTTTCAATCAGGGTTACCTTGCAACAAAGCGGGACAAATTCAAGCATCTGATAAGAGAAATTGATTAGACCCTCGAAGTGATGAAGCGGAGAAAGTTATGAGTGGAGTTGCACCATCGTTGAAGGTCAAGAACCTTGCTGGTCGACGGGTCGGTATCGTAAGTTCAAGTTGGCATCCTGAGATCTGCCAAGCATTGGTGGCGGGAGCTCATCGAGCACTTAACGAAGCTGAAGTCACTGATATCGAGATTCGATATGTCGCTGGTTCTTTCGAGATTCCACTAGTGGCAAAGAGAATGCTGGAACATGAGTGTGATGCCGTCATCGCAGTTGGACTTGTGCTGAAGGGCGAGACGCCGCACTTCGATTATGTCTGCCGGGGAGTGACCGACGGCGTAATGAAAGTGATGTTAGAGACTGGCAAGCCGATTGGGTTTGGCGTCTTGATGTGTGACTCTCTGGACCAGGCAATCGCTCGATCAGGAGTAAGCGGGAGCAAGGAAGATAAGGGGTATGACGCTGCGGTAGCTGCGCTTGACCTTATTGAGTCAAAATAGAGGAATAGGGATGTTCTGAATTGATGATGCGAATCGTCTTACTTCTCGATCGCATCACAATTGATTGACTGCGAACTACTCTTCGATCAAAGCGAACTCCTCTAAGTAACTCACCATCAGTAATCCCAGTTGCTGCGAAGAAACAATCTTTGCCACGCACCAAATCTTCGGTAGTGAGGACTTGGGTCGCGCTAAGACCTCGTTCGGCGAGCGCTCGGTGTTCCTCGTCGTTCCTGGCCCAGAGTCGACCTTGAATCTCACCTCCAAGGCATTTCATCGCGCAGGCTGCGATGATTCCCTCAGGCGTTCCACCTATTCCCAACAGAAGATCGACACCTGTGTCATCTCTTGCCGCCATAACAGCGCCAGCTACATCGCCGTCAGTTATGAATTTTATTCGAGCACCTGCTTCACGAATCTCCTTCGAGAGTTGGTCATGACGCGGACGATCCAAAACCATCACGGTGACATCCTCGATTGGAACACCTTTAGCTTGAGCCACAACTCGAAGGTTCTCTTTGACAGGAGCTGTGATATCAATTTTTCCTGCTGCTTCTGGGCCACAGACGATCTTCTCCATGTAGAAGACTGCCGAAGGATCGAACATGGCCCCACGCTCTGCCAGAGCAACAACTGATATTGCGTTATTCATGCCTTTAGCAGTAAGAGTGGTCCCATCAATTGGATCGACTGCGACATCTACTGCTGGACCAGAACCTTCCCCTACACGTTCTCCATTGAAGAGCATCGGAGCTTCATCTTTCTCGCCCTCACCAATGACAACCGTTCCATCCATATGCACTGTAGAAATCATCTGGCGCATCGCATCAACTGCAGACTTGTCCGCAGCGTTCTTATCACCATGCCCAACCCAACTTGAAGCCGCGATTGCAGCCGTCTCGGTGACTCGCACTAACTCAAGCGCGAGATTTCGGGAGGGGAGTGATTCCATATGCCGAGCCTACTTAAGCCACTTCTTGATGTCTCGCTTGATCATTTTCCAAGCCTTCGCGATCACCCATCGGGTCGGGAAAGTCTCGACTACGCGCAGATCCATAGCAATTAGCGCTCTCGCAGCCACTTCTACCGGGATTGATTCAGGCTCAACACTCTCACCGGTTGGGATATTGGCTTCTTCAAATCTATCGATATCACCGATTATCTCGATGCCAAGTTTCTTGATATCAGAGACCGACTCGGC
>SYAN01000086.1 GCA_005787575.1 Actinomycetota bacterium
ACTGAATTCTTTGACTCGAGCCTCATCGGGCGTGATAGTCGCGCACTTGACGCCGACGCCATGCTTCTTGATTGCATTAGCGCTTTCGATAGTCACCTGATCATCTGTCTTATCGCGATACTCAATTCCGAGGTCGTAGTACTCGAGGTTCACATCCAGATAAGGAAGAATCAGCTGTTCTTTGATGAATGCCCAGATGATGCGGGTCATCTCATCACCGTCAAGTTCGACGACGGTTCCAGCAACTTTGATTTTGTTCATTTAGAGATCCTTCACATCGTTCTGCTTAGCTCGTACTGCCTCTGCTGCGACCAGAAGTGCATCGCGCTCACTTGAATCCAACTCGGTCTCAACCACCTTCTTTACACCTTCACGGCCGATGGATGCCTCGACGCCCAGATAGACGCCAGAGATTCCGTACTGTCCTTCCACCCAAGCACAGACTGGCATTACTGCGCCAGAATCTTCGATCACAGCTTTCGCCATTCTCGCCGCGGCAGCCGATGGCGCGTAGTACGCCGACCCAGTCTTCAAGAGCGCAACGATCTCGGCACCACCGTTTCGTGTCCGATCAACTAACTCTGCAATTTCTTCTTGTGACAAGAGATCTTTGAGCGGCTTGCCGTTGACGGTGCATCGACTTGGAACTGGAACCATCGTCTCGCCATGAGAACCAAGAGTCAGCGTCGCAACCGATGCGACTGGAACATTCAACTTCTCTGCCACGAAATGTGTGAAGCGTGCAGTATCAAGCATTCCGGCCTGACCCATCACGCGATTATGTGGAAACTTTGTTGCAATCTGCGCAAGCGCAGTCATCTCATCAAGCGGATTGGAGACGACTATGACAACCGCATTCGGTGCGTGCTTTGCGACATTCTCGGCGACGCCACGGACGATTCCTGCATTGACTCCGATGAGGTCCATTCGGCTCATTCCGGGCTTTCTCGGAAGTCCTGCAGTTATTACGACGACATCTGATCCCGCAATCGCTTCATATCCGGCGCCCTCTGCGGTTGTGCTCTGACCGATGACTTTTGTTTCAAATCCTTCTATGGAGCGAGATTGGTTGATATCGAGCGCTATACCTTCAGGTTTCCCTTCGACGATATCGGTCAAAACAACTGTTTCAAAGATGTCGTATTCAGCAAGCCTTAGCGCAGTGGTAGATCCATAAAAACCGCTTCCGACTACTGTGACTTTTCCTTTGCGCGCCATCCTTGGTCCACACCTTCCATTGCATCGATTCGTCGATTTGCGAGAACTTGAAGTGTGGGCAATGTTACCTGCGCAGCTACAGTGAGAATAATCGAGGGATGCTCAGTTGAGTGCGAGGAATGGATCAGGCAGAGGACTCAGGGAGGGCCAAAGCCACTGTTACCAGCGCCACAGCGATGATTAAGGGAATGATCAACTGGAGTCGGCGCTTCTCGCCTTGACCCAAAATCTCAACAACAGTCCGAGCACCAAGTCCTAAACCCATTGCAATCGCACCGTAGCGAACATTGACGAAGATGGCTAGAAATATGCCGAGAACTATCACTGCCAAACCCAGATTTCGTATCAGATTCAAACCAGCTCGAACCGCTTGCATCACTTTGCGATAACTTCCTCGAACTCGCCACGATGAATTCGGATGATGTTCTCAAGGAGCATCGCACGAGTCATTGGGCCAACACCACCCGGCACAGGTGAAATCGCTCCAGCCACTTTCGCAACATCCGGTTCAACATCACCGACAAGCTTGGCCCCATCTCGCGTCAATCCAACGTCAATGACTGTCGCCCCCGCGGCGATCATCTCTTTTTTGATCAGCCACTTCTTCCCTACTGCTGAGATAACTATGTCGGCGCCCTTGATCACTTCTTCAGGATTCTCGGAGCCGGTATGAACCACACTCACTGTTGCATTGACATCACGATCACTCATCATCAATGCCAGCGGCCGTCCAACAGTCACACCACGCCCAACGATCGTGACTTTAGCTCCAGAGGTCTCAATGTTGTAGGCGCGAAGTAGTCGAATGATTCCAACTGGAGTGCATGGCCTTGGCGCCTTTGCGCTGGAGACTAATTTTCCGAGATTCACCGGATGTAATCCATCGCAGTCTTTCTTTGGATCAATCGCTTCTAAGAGATGATGATGACTTCTATTTCCGGGCAGAGGGAGTTGAAGGAGAAAACCGGTGCAACGAGGATTCGAATTCAAAGAGGAGATCGCATCAAGGATCTCGCCATTCGATGCTGAAGCAGGAAGGTCTATTCGAATTGAGTTAATCCCAACCTCGCTACAGTCCCGATGTTTGCCATCGACATAGATCTTTGAGGCTGGGTCATCTCCCACAAGGATGGTGCCGAGTCCAGGGAGTGAAGAATTTGGCTCCTGCTTCAATCCGTCGATATATGCCTTGATTTCGCTTTTGACCTGCGAAGCGAGTGATTTGCCATCAAGTAAGACCACGTGATGAGTCTATTTCATTAACTAGTGAGAGAAGTGCCTTCTGCCAGTGAAATACATAGTCACTCCCATGCTTGCCACAGCCTCGATGACCTCGTTATCTCTTTTACTTCCGCCAGGTTGGACTATTGCTCGCACACCAGCACGCGCAAGTTCTAATGCACCATCTGGAAATGGGAAGAATCCATCGCTCGCTGCGAATGCACCCAGAGTTCTCTCTCCTGCATGGCTCACCGCAAGTCGCGCTGCATCAACACGGCTTACTTGTCCCATGCCGATACCAACGGTCGCTTGATTCTTCGCGATTACTATCGCATTGCTCCTAACGGAGCGAACGGAACGCCAAGTGAAACGTAGTTCTCGCATCATCTCC